>PMLI01000380.1 GCA_003158835.1 Acidimicrobiaceae bacterium | reverse complement strand
ACCACCGAGGTGTTGCGCAACATGCTCTACGCCGCCTCCGAGACCCTGGTGGGCCTGCGCTACGTCGTCCTGGACGAGGTGCACTACCTGCAGGACCCCTATCGCGGGCCGGTGTGGGAGGAGGTCATCATCCACTTGGCGCCGGAGGTCGACCTCGTGTGCTTGTCGGCGACGGTGTCCAACGCCGAGGAACTGGCCAGCTGGGTGGGCACCGTGCGCGGTTCGACCCGGGCCGTCATTGAGGAACGCCGGCCCGTCCCCCTGCACAACCTGTTCCTGGTGGGGGACCGGGCCAGCCAGGGCTTGCTGTTGCTGCCCACCTTCATCGACGAGCGGCCCAACCCCCGGGGCGGGGCCATCACGTCCAGAGCCGACCGCGGGTGGGGGGCGCACCGCCACCGCGGCCTCTTCGCCCCCCGCCGCGCCGGTACGGTGGAGCTGCTGGGCGAAGAGGGTTTCCTGCCTGCCATCTACTTCATCTTCAGCCGCGCCGGCTGTGACGAAGCCGTCCGCCAGTGCATGCGCGAAGGGCGCCGCCTGACCAGCGCGGCGGAGCGGCGCCAGATCCGCCAGCTGGCGGAGGCGACGGCCGGCCACCTTTCGGACGCCGACCTCGACGCCCTCGGGTACGGCCAGTGGTTGAGCGGGCTCGAGGCGGGCTTCGCCGCCCACCACGCCGGCCTGGTCCCGCCGTTCAAAGAGGCGGTCGAACGCTGTTTCGGCGCCGGTCTGGTAAAGGTCGTCTTCGCCACCGAGACCCTGTCGCTCGGGGTGAACATGCCGGCGCGTTCGGTCGTGATCGAAAAGCTCTACAAGTTCGGCGGGGAGAGGGTGGAACCGCTCACCCCGGGCGAGTACACCCAGCTGACGGGCCGGGCGGGGCGGCGGGGCACGGACGAGGTGGGCTATGCCGTGGTGGCCTGGGCTCCCAATGTCAGCTTCGACCAGGTGGCGTCGTTGGCGGGGGCCCGCAGCTACACGCTGACCTCGAGCTTCAGGCCCACTTACAACATGGCCACCAACCTGGTCCGGCGCTGCTCGCCTGAGCAGGCCCACCACCTTCTCAACCTGTCTTTTGCCCAGTACCGGGCCGACGCCGACGTGGTGCGCTTGGAGAGGCAGCTGGAACGCGCCCGTCGCGAGCTGGGCCGCGCCCGGCAGGAGGCCACCTGCGAGCAAGGGGATGTTTTCGAGTACCGCAGGTTGAGCCAGGTCCCGGAAAAGGGCCGGCGTCGCCCTGGGGCCGGCCTGCCCGAGATCGTCGCCGCCATGCAGGACGTGCGACCCGGGGACGTGCTCGTCCTCCCGGAGCGTAACTCGGACGGCCTGCGGGCACAGGAGACAGTGGCCGTCATTTCCAAGAGCCAGCGCAAGAAGGGCGACGTCAGCCTCCGGGCCGTCACCGCCGGCCGCCGCCTCGTCTCGCTCGGACCGAGGGATTTCCGTTCCCCCCCGCAGGTGGTGGCCCGCCTCCCCCTACCCGCCCCGTACGACCCCAAGAGCAAGGAGTTCCGCCGCCGCGTGGCTACGTCCCTGGCCCTGGCCGTCAACCGGGCGCCGGTGGTGGCCCGGCCGGTCGGCGCCGGGGCCGAGACCGGTCACCCCGTGGCTTCGTGCCCGTCGCTGCCGGACCACCTGCGGGCGGCGGCGCGCTGCGAGCGCCTGGCCCGCCAGGTGGAACGGCTGGAAAACCAGGTGCAGGGCCGGACCGAGTCCCTGGGCCGCCAGTTCGACCGGGTGTTGCAGCTGCTCGAGCGCTGGGGTTACGTCAGGGGTTGGGCGCTGACGGCGGCGGGGGCCCGGTTGGCCCGTATTTACCACGAACAAGACCTGTTGGTGGCCGAGTGCGCCGAACGCGGCATATTCGACGGCCTGAAGGTGCCCGAGATGGCCGGGCTCGCCTCGGTGTTCACGTACGAGGCCCGGGGCCCGTCGTCGGTGGCGGCCTTGGTCCCCAACTGGCCCTCGGGGCGGGCCGAGGAACGGTGGCACGCCGTTCAGGCCGTGGCCCGGGAGCTGGCCGCGGACGAGCAAGCGGGGGGCTGGCCCGGTTCCCGGGCGCCCGACGCCGGGTTTGCCCCCCTGGCCTACGGCTGGGCCAAGGGCCACGAGCTGGGCAAATTGCTGGCACCGGTCGAGGTCGGCCCGCACGGGCGGGGCACGGTCATTTCGGCCGGGGACTTCGTCCGCAACGTCAAGCAGCTCATCGACCTCCTGCGCCAGCTGGGCCAGGTCCTCCCCGACCGAGGATCGGCCGAGGCGGCTCGCCAGGCGGCGGACGCCCTGTTCCGGGGGGTCGTGGCGGCGTCGTCGGTGGTGAACGGCTCGGGCGCATAGGCGGCCCGACGACCGGTAAGAATGGCCCGATGAGCGACCTGAGTTGGGCCGATGTCGACAACTACCTCGAGAGCGTGCTCGTGACCGAGGACGCCGTACTGCACCGTGCCCAGCAGGCGGCGGCCGACGCCGGCCTGCCCGCTATCAGCGTCACGGCGCTGCAGGGGAAGTTCCTGTACGTGCTGGCGCGATTGATGGGGGCGCGACGGGTGCTCGAGATCGGGTCGCTGGGGGGTTACAGCGCCATCTGGCTGGGCCGGGCACTGCCCGCCGACGGCAAGCTGTACACACTGGAGGTCAGCCCCCACCACGCCCGGGTGGCCGAGGCCAACATCGCCCACGCCGGCCTGTCCGACCGGGTCGAGGTCATAGTCGGCCCGGCTCTAGGCACGCTGGCGCGCCTGGCTCACAACCCCGGCCCGGCCAGTTTCGACCTCACTTTCATAGATGCGGACAAGCCCAACAACGCCGCCTACTTCGACTGGGCCCTGCGCCTCACCCGTCCCGGGGGGGCCATCGTGGTGGACAACGTGGTACGCAAAGGGCAGGTAGCGGAGCCGGCCAGCACAGACCCGAACGTGATCGCCACGCGACGGCTGTTCGAGGCCATGGCGGGCCAGCCCGCCATAACCGCTTCGGCCCTGCAGACGGTCGGGAGCAAGGGCCACGACGGCTTCGCCATCGCCCTTGTAGAGGCGTCTGCGGCCGCCCCCGGGGGCGTCTGAGCATCCCCCAACGGGGCCAGGCCGCCTCGTAGGCTGGCTCCTCGCATGAGTTCGCACGGGGGCGACGTCCCTTACGCACAGGAGACCTGGACCGCCGAGGAGGCCGACGTGCTCCGGCGTTACTTCACCAACCTCGAGGGACCCGTCTTTGCGCTCGTCAACCTGCCCGAAGTCGTAAAGGGGGCGCTGTTCGCCCGTTATTCCCGCACGGCCAAGAGCCTGCGCCGGCTGTTCCTGGACGAGTTCGTGGGCGACCTGGACATGAGCGGCGACCACGGCGTCGACGCCACCGTGGGCCTGGCCCGGGCCGAGCAGCTGTACGATCGCGTTTTCTTCGAGTACGGCGACGATTCGGTGGCCCAGCTGGGCGGGGTCCACCTCGCCTGTGAGCAGGCTTCCAACCTGCTCACAAAGGTGCTCGAGCGCGGTCGGCTCATGTCCTATATGGAAAAGTCGACCCGCTATGTCGCCTACGACACCCGTTTACCGAACGGCCGGTACCGCTATTACCGTAGCCCCGAAATACTGGCATCGCCCCTGGGGGCCAGGTACGTGGGCGATATGGACCGCATGTTCGATGCGTACGCACAATTGCTGCCGGTGCTTTACGACTGGTTTTCGCAGTGCTACCCCAAGGTGCCGGGCGACAGCGATTTTGCCCACCGGCAAGCGTTGAAGGCCAAGGCGTTCGACACCGTGCGGGGCTTATTGCCCTCGGCGGCCACTTCCAACCTCGGTATTTACGGCTCCGGCCAGGCCTACGAAGGACTTTTGCTGCGAATGCGGGCCCACCCGCTGCCCGAGGCCCGCGAATATTCCGACCTGATGCTGGCCGAACTGCGCAAGGTCATTCCTTCCTGGGTCCGGCGCGTCGACGTCGCCGACCGGGGGAGCGCCTGGTCGAAGTACCGGGAAAATAATGACGCCGCCATGACCGATCTCGTAAGCGCCATTTTCGGGCCGGACGGCGGCCCGGGGCCCGGTCCCGCCACCAGGGCCGGCCCGCAAGTCGCGCTGGTGGACTGGGACCCCGACGCCGAGGTGAAAGTGGTGACGGCAATGCTCTACCCCTACAGCCACCTGGGGGAGGAGGATCTGGCGGGGCGCGTGGCGGCGATGCCCGTGGCCCAGCGCCTCGAGGTCATGGACAAGTACGCCGGCGAACGGCTCAACCGCCGCCACCGCCCGGGACGCGCCCTGGAGCGCTGCAGTTACCGGTTCGACGTGATCTCCGACTACGGGGCGTTCCGGGACCTGCAAAGGCACCGTCTACTCACCATCGAGTGGCAGGGCCTCACCCCGTATCACGGTTACACCATGCCCGCAGTCGTAACCGACGCCGGGGGGTCCCCCGCCTACGAAGAAGTCATGAGCCGTTCGGCCGCACTGTACGAGGCGCTCGGGGAATATTTCGGCCCTACCGTTGCTGCCTATGCCGTCACCCTGGCCCACCGGGTGCGCTACAGCGTCCAGTTGAACGCCCGCGCCGCCATGCACATGCTGGAACTGCGCACCACCCCCCAGGGCCATCCCGAGTACCGCGACGTCTGCCAGCAGATGCACCGCCTGATAGCCGGGAAAGCCGGGCATGGCGCCCTGGCGGAGATGATGCGCTTCGTGGACCACTCCGGCCCTGAAGAGGAAGCCGAGCACGGCTTGGGACGCCTTCAGGCCGAGCGCCGGGCCGAGGCGCGGCGCCGGAGCGGGGCTCGCTAGCCCGCCCCGCCGCCCATCGGGGGACGAGGAACCCTCGCGACCCGCTGAGCAGGCGCTACGCGAAAAGGCGCAGCTAGACAGCAGTTTTTGCCAGTTGCCCACCGGGACCACCGCGCGTCATCATTATCCCGAGGTCTGCGGGGGCGAGTTCCCTGCAGCGCTCGGGCAGGGGCCCGGGGAGCCAAGTAGACAACGACATCGACACTGCTTTGGGTCATATTCCGGGGCGTGCGTTGGCGGCACCAAAGGCCCCCGGGTCGCCCTGCGACCCGAGTTGGACGACCCTCCGGGTAGAGGTAATGGACCTCCGGAGGAGCCCGACTGGTGGATGCGCCGAGGTTCGCTTAGCATGCCCGCCGCCGCTAAAGCGCGGCACGTGCCATCCTGTGTGCTTGACCGTGCTTGCTGAAGGAAACTTGCCCATGCCTGACGAAGATTTCGACGACCAGCTACTTGACGAAGGCCCGGCTTTGCCGGAGGACATTGACGAAGAAGACCTGGACCTCGAGGCCGAAGAGATCGGCGAAGAGGATCTGGATGACGACGGCGACCTCGACGTGATAGAGACCGACGACAGCGAAGTCGAGGGTGCCGAGAGCGAAGCCGACCCCCTCCTGGGCGCCGATGAGGACGAGGACTACGAGGACGAAGACGAGGAAAACGGAGACGACGTAGAGGCCAGCCTGGACGTGATCTTGAAGTCCCGCCTCGTGGTGTCGGGGGACGACGACGATGAGGACGACGAGGACGAGGAAGAAGAGGACGCCGAAGGCGACGAGAGGGGCGACACGACGACCCGGGTGCTGCCCAAGCAACCGGGGGAGTTCGTTTGTCAGTCATGTTTCCTCGTCAAGCACCAGAGCCAGCTGGCCGACAAGGAACGCCAGCTCTGCCGAGACTGCGTCTGAACTCGCGCCGCGGGCGGTCGTTGCCGTCGGGCGGCGCTAGTTTGGGGACATGACCGAGCCTTCCATCCAGAAGTCGCCGGCGGAGCGCGTGCTCGACTTGGCCGTTTACGGCCCTCTGGGCCTAGCCCTCAGCATTGCCGACGCCATGCCCGCCATGGCGCGCAAGGGCCGTTCCCGCCTGACCCCGCGGGTGGGCCTGGCGCGAACGGTCGGGCAGCTGGCCGTGCAGCAGGGTTACAAGCAACTGCGGAGCATGGCTACGTCCAGCCGCGCCATCCCGTTCCGGTGGCGGCCTTCGACGACAACCGACCCCGGCCCCCACACCGGCGGGGCTACCACGAGCCGGCCGGTGGTGGCGAGCCGGGCCGCGGCCACCCGGCCGGTGGCGGGGAGCCGGGCCGCGGCCACCAGGTCGGCCGTCGCCCCGCCCGCAGGGGCCGCCCCTGGTGTGTCCGATCTCGCCATACCCAGCTACGATTCCCTCTCGGCGCCGCAAGTGGTCCAGCGCCTGGCCGGGCTCTCGCACGAAGAGGTGGCGGCTGTCCGGGCCTACGAGGGGGCTACCCGCGGGCGTAGGACCATCCTGAACCGAGCCGAGCAGCTCCTGGGGTGACGCCCTTGCCGGCGGCCGCCCAGCCCGAAGTCCGCTCGGCCGGCCAGGGCGACATCGCTCGCCTGGTCCAACTCTACGAAGCAGCCGAGTCGGAGCTGGATGTCATGAGGGGCGGACGAGTGCTGTTGGGCCTCAACGGACGTGATCGTCCCCTGGCAACCTCTTTCAGTCGCCAGGCGGCGGACCCGGCCGAGCGACTGGTCGTCGGAGCCTTGGGTGGCGAGGTCGTCGGCTACGGCAGCTGCGTGGTGCGGCCGCTCGCCGCGCCTGAGCGCCTCGGGGTCGTCCAGGAACTGTATGTGAGCTCCCACGCCCGCCGCGCCGGTGTAGGGCGGGCGATGGCCGAGTCCCTGATGTCCTGGTGCCGCTCACAGGGCTGTACCGGCGTAGATGCCAGTGCCCTGCCCGGAAGTCGAGCCGTAAAGAGCTTTTTCGAGTCCGGCGGCTTCACAGCCCGCCTCCTGGTGATGTACCGGCCTCTGAGCTAGGGGAGCGGGGTTTCGACCTCCGGGACCGGATCAGCGGCAACCGGCTCCNNACCGGATCAGCGGCGACGTGGAGCTGAGAGGCACGGGCGGGAGCGCCTGGCGCTTTGGCGGTCGAGCGAGGAAGCCGGGGCGGCCGCGCCGTGTGGCGGGGGGGCGGCTTGATAGGCAGGCCAGGCCGGGCCGGGCCGGGCGGAGGCGGAACGCTGAGGCCGAGGAGCGCGGCCAGGGCGGGGACACGGCCGCATTGCTGCCGCGCCGGCTCTAGAAGTTCGGGCGTGGGGTCGTGGGGGAGGCCCTGCGGCTTTACGGTGCGCCGGACGGGGCTCTCCAGCACGGCCTGAAGGACCGCCATCCACCTCTCCGGAGGCGTCTCGGACGCCAGGGCGGTGCCGGCCGCGTCGCGCAGGCGGGTGGCCAGTTCGGCCGAGAACCGTGCCGTGGGATCAGGGGGATGGCTCGACAGCCGCAATGCCCGCACGACGTGGCCGTCGTCGAGGTTGCTCACAACTTCCTTGGCCCAAGCGTCGCGGTGCGCTTCGACGCGGTTCTCCAGCATTTCGCGCAGCGTGATCACCAGGTTGCGGGAAGCTTCGTCGCGGGCGATGTCCGACCCGTTGACAAGCGAACGGAGGTCCCGCATTATCAAGTCGTCGCCCGCCTTGACGGCAGCTTCGGCCCGGTCCCGCCACTCGGCCGCCTTTACCTTGGACACGAGAGACTCCGCCAGAGCCAGCACTCCTTCGGTGCTCGGCTCGGGCCGTCCCTCCTCCCGGGCGCGTTCGCGTTCGAAGTGAAGGGCGGTGCGCACGGCCGGGATGCCACCTCGCAAGAGCTGCTGCGCGACGGCGCGCTGTTCGGCCGGGAGCCCCTCCAACATGGCATTGCGGTGGGCGTTGCCCGGGCTCAGCCGCCGCTGACGCTGACCCGACGGGCCCCGGCCATCACCCTCACCATCTGAGTGCCGGACGCCCTCGGTTGTGGCCGGGCGCGCTCCGGGCCGCCCCGGGCCGCTCCGTCCGGGGCCGGTGGTCGGCCGCGACGGCCGAACGGAGGTGCCGGTCCTGTCGGCCCGGTCAGCCCGCTCGGGTTGGCCGTTCCGCTCCGGCCGGTCAGCCCGCTCAGCCCGCTCCGGCCGGTCAGCCCGCTCAGGCCGGTCCGCCCGCTCCGGGCGGTCCCTACGTTCGGCGCCATCGTGGCCTACGGCGGAGCCGGGGGTTTCACCGGGGGGGCGCGGGACAGGCGGCCGCGGGCCCCGGCCGTTGCTGCTGGTCCTCGAGGCGTCAGAGCCGTGGACCGGGCCTCGGCCAGAACCGCGGTCGCCGGGGCGGCCGGGCGGGCCGGGCGGCGAACCGGGGGAGCGGCGGCGTCCTTCGCCGCGTTCGGCGCCGCGCTCAAAGGCCGAGCGGCCCCGATTGCCCGTCAGCTGAGTGGTGACGGCGGCAGCCGGCGGAGGCTCGATCAACTGAATGCGATTGGGATCGGCTTCAGGGCGGGCGCGGGGGGGTTCGACGGACACAACGGTGATGCCTTCGATGCCGAATTCCGCCTCGGCCCGGACGACATCCCCGGCCTTGGCGCCGCTATAGAGCAAGGCGGCATCCAGGGCGCCTCTGGGTTTGAGAGCGCCCGCTGCCCTCCACGCCCAAGTGCCATCGGGCCGCGCACTTGTCAGCTCTATGTCTATGCGGCGAGCCACCGCACCAAAGTACAACTTCCGGGGCCGAGCGCAAATCACGGCTCCGTCACCAGCCGTAATGTATTTTGTCACTGTGACGAAACGGCAGGCTTGTGCCTGGTGCGGGGGCCCGATCGAAATAGCGGCGGGCGCCGGCCGGCCCCGCCAGTACTGCCGGCGCAGTTGCCGCCAGCGCGACTTCGAGGCGCGCAAACGGGCGCGCGAACTGGGGCTGGCGGAATCCGACCTGATAGTGGCGCGCCGGGCGATCGAAGGGCTGGACGACCTTCTCTTCGTGCTGGGCTGCGCCATCGCCGACGTGGAGGGCGACATAGCACTGGACCGCTCGCCCGAGCAGTTGCAGCGCAGCCTGGACTGGCTGTTGGGATCAGCCCGCCCGCTGTTGGGAGCCAGCGAGCGGCTGCGGGGAGCCTCCTAGGGGAGCCTTCTAGGCTCGGGCCGGTACCCCGTACGGCAACCCGGGCATTTCGGCCTCGATGACTACCAACCGGTTGTACTTGGCCACCCGCTCGCCCCGGGCCGGGGCACCCGTCTTGATCTGCCCGGCCCCACTGGCGACGGCCAGGTCGGCGATGAAGCTGTCCGTGGTCTCCCCGGAACGGTGGGAAATGAACTGCGTGTAGCCGGCGGCCCGGCACACGGCAATCGCTTCCAGGGTCTCGGTCACGGTCCCGATCTGGTTCAGCTTTATCAGGGCCGAGTTGGCAACTTTGCGCTCAATACCTTCGCGGATTATGGCCGGATTGGTCACGAACAAGTCGTCGCCGACCAGCTGGGTGCGCTTTCCGAGGCGTGCCGTCAATCTTTCCCATCCGGCCCAATCGTCTTCCCCCAGGCCGTCTTCTATCGACCAGATCGGGTACTTGCTGATCAGGGCCTCGTAGCGATCGATCAGCTGGTCGGTGGTGAGACGCACGCCGGCGGAATACCGGTAGGTCCCGTCGCTCTCATGCATCTCGGAGGAGGCCGGGTCCAGGGCGATGGCGATGCCGTCCGTCCCGGGCTTGTAGCCGGCGACCTTGATCGCCTCCACCAACAGGTCCAGGACCTCTTCGGGCGTACCGAGGTTAGGGGCAAAGCCGCCCTCGTCGCCCAGGCCGGTCGAATGTTTGGCGGCGTGCAACAGGCCCCGCAGCGCCTGGTAGACCTCGGCCCCGGCCCGCAGGGCTTCGGCGAAGTTGGGTGCCCCGAGGGGGGCGAGCATGAACTCTTGGAGCTCGAGGTCGTTTTGGGCATGAGCACCACCGTTCACGACATTGAAATGGGGGACCGGCAACCTCATCAGGCTCTCGTCCGGGGCCAGCCAGCGGTAAAGGGGCTTTCCGTCCGCCAGGGCCATGGCCCGGGCCGCTGCCATCGAGACACCGACGGTGGCGTTGGCCCCCAGGCGGCTCTTGGTCTCGGTCCCGTCCAGATCTATGACGGCACGGTCGAGCTCTTCGAGGCTCTTCCAGGCCCGGCCGGCCAAAAGGCCGTTGATCTCGCCGTTGACATTGGCAACGGCCTTGGTGCAGCCGGCGCCCTTGTAGCGCTTGAGGTCCCCATCGCGGAGCTCAACGGCTTCGTTTTCGCCAGTGGATGCGCCCGATGGGACAGCCGCGCGTCCGAAACTTCCGTCGGACAGAAAAACATCTGCTTCGACCGTGGGATTGCCGCGCGNNGGACGCCCCCGACGGCACACCGGCGACAGCCCCAGGCCCACCGGCCAGGTCCAGGGAGACTTCCAGGGTCGGGCGGCCCCGGGAGTCGAGGATCTCGATGGCGTGAACTTGGGCGACCTCGTAAACCATGGCGCGTGCCTCACTTTCGTATCCGTTGTACGCGTCGTGACAGAAGAAAAAACAAAGAGGTGCGGTACAACGCCCGCACGCTGTAGACCCTAGCCCGGCCGGGTGCGGGCGAGGCAAGGTCCAAGGTCACAAGGCCAGTGCCCTGGGGCCGCCGCCCGCGGNNCACCCCGAGCACCAGGAGGGTCAGGATGCCTCGGACGGCCTTGGTGGTGAGCTTCACCGCGGCACCGCCCAGCAAGGCGACGGCGACGACGGCAATGACGATGCCCGCCACGTCGTGCTTGCTGACGGTGGCGATAAGGCTGAAGCGGGACAACAGGTGCATGGGCCGTCCTTCGAGCGCGAGTACATCCGTCGAGCGACGCTCTGCGAGCGGGGCGCTCAAGA
>PMLI01000106.1 GCA_003158835.1 Acidimicrobiaceae bacterium | reverse complement strand
TGCTGGTCCTCGACGAGGTACAGACCGGTGTCGGCCGGACCGGCAAGTTCTTCTGCTTCGAACATTGGGACCTCGAGCCCGACATCATCACCATCTCCAAGGCCTTGTCGGGAGGCTACGTCCCGGTCGGGGCCGTCCTGACCTCAGAGCGCGTGTTCTCCTCGGTGTTCAGCTCGATCGAGAAGGCGTTCAAGCACTCNNTGGCCATGGTGGCCGGGCTCGCCACGCTGGCCACCTTCGACGACGAGCAGATAATCGAGCGGGCGCGCCTGGCCGGAGACGGCTTCAAATCGGCCTTGGCGCCGCTGGTCGAAAAGTACGAGATGTTCCACGAGGTCCGGGGAAAGGGCCTCATGATCGGCCTGCAGTTCGGTCCCCCGCAGTCCAAGGCACTGCGCCGGCGTTTCAACGGGCTCGAGCACCTCCGGACGGCGATCTTCTCCCAGATGCTGGTGGTGCCCCTTTTCCACCGTCACCGGATCCTGACCCAGGTGGCGGCCGACAACGTCAACATCATCAAGCTGCTCCCCCCGCTCATCTGCGGCCAGAAGGAGATCGACTACTTCGCGGAGGCCCTTGACGACGTCCTGAAAGACGCGCACAGCGGCTCGGGCCTCATGTGGGAGTTCGGGCGCACCATGGCGGCGGGCGCGCTCCGTAAGACCGGCCGGGCCCGGCCCGGTGCTGCCTACGAGCCGCCGCCCGTCGCCGGCAACGGCAACGGGCGCGCCTCAACGAACGGCCACGCTCCCGCCGTGCACGGAGAACTCCCGGCCCCCTCGGTGCCGTCATAGGCCCACAGGTCCGAGGTCGAGGGCCCCGGGCCGGCCCAGTGCCGCCACTTTGTGCAATACCTGACATCTCACCTTGGCGTTTTGTGAGAGATGGGCTATTTTTTCGCAGCTATATCCCAAAGCGATTTTCCCTAGCCGTCTGGGGCCCGGTCTGTCCGTGCCCGGGACCGCAAAGTGGAGCAGGATGTCACTGGCGCCTGGCACAACGAACACTCCGACCAGTTCGGGGGCCCGGTTCGCCAGCCTTATATGAGCATCACCAATTTCCCGCCAGCGTAAGGGCGAGTTTAGGCAGGCCCGCGGCGGTGTAATATTGCGGTGGTCGTCAGCAGAGGAGATCACGGTGGCACGGGCCCGAGGTCGGGTGGTATTGGTACTTGTCTGCGTCTGCGTCGCGATAGGGCTGCGCCTGGTGACCGGTGCCAACGGGGCGCAACCTACCAGCCTCGTACCCACCGCCAGCACCGCGCTGCCCGTGACGAGCGTCGCCCCGCCGGTAACGAGCGTCGCCCCGCCGGCAACGGGCGCCGTGGCGCCGGTGACCCAGGCGCGGCCCACGCCCGCCCGGCAGCGCTGAAGGGGACCAAGAAGGTCGAGGCGGGCATCGGCACCCCGGCGCCGCCTATCCAGGTATGGCTCGACGGCCGCCAACGGGCGGCCGGCTCAGCTTCGAGATTGCCGCTCCTGTTGACCGGCGCCGGCGCGATAATTCCGCCGTGGACGACTACCGGTCGGTCAATCGTGCCAACTGGGACGAGCGGGCACGGGTGCACGCCAAATCGCCCGACTACGCGGTGGCCCGGTTCATCGAGGACCCGGCGTTCATCAGCGACGTCGTCCGCTTCGATCTCCCCCTCCTCGGAGAAGTGAAGAGGAAACGGGTCGTCCACCTCCAGTGCCATATCGGGACGGACACCGTCTCCCTGGCCCGACTGGGCGCCCGTATGAGCGGGCTGGATTTCTCTCCCCCGGCCCTGGAGGAGGCCCGTCATCTGGCCGCCGCCACCGGCACCGAGGTCGAATGGGCCCTGGCCGATGTCTACGACGCCGTCGACGCCCTCGGGGCCGGACAGTTTGACCTGGTGTACACGGGCATCGGCGCCCTGTGCTGGCTTCCCGACATCGGCCGGTGGGCTGCGGTCGTGGCCGGATTGTTGAAGCCCGGTGGCGGTCTTTTCATCCGTGAAGCACACCCGATGTTGTGGGCGCTGGGCGAGGCCCGTTCGGACGGGCTACTGGTGGTGGAACACCCTTACTTTCAACGCCAGGAGCCGTTGGTGTGGACCGAAGGGGGGACGTACGTACCGACCGACGCCGTTTTCGAGCACAACACCACCCACTCCTGGAACCACGGCCTGGGCGAGGTCGTGAGCGCGCTTGTGGCCCGGGGAATGCAGATCACATGTCTCGTCGAGCACGACAGCGTGCCGTGGGAACCACTTCCGGGCCAGATGGAGAGGCTTGGCACGGGCGAGTTCCGCCTGGCGGACCGTCCGTGGCGGCTGGCCCACAGCTACACCCTTCAGGCCGTCAAGGATTAGCGGGGACCATCACCCAGCCATCAATACAAGTTGGCCCTGGCACCGGCCGGCTATCCCGGCAACGAGAGCCAGATCAAGACCTGGACCTACCAGCTCGGCCAGGTTTCGAAGGATCTTGCTATCGCCAAGGCCGACGTGAAGGCCATTGAAGCTATCGCCTTGAACACCCACCACATCCACATTTTCAAGCCCGTCACGACCACCACCTCTACAACCACGACGACCACCAGCTAGGTCGTAACGCTCGTCGGGTGTGACCTCCTCGCCCTCCCGCCGAGCCGGCACAGCAGACATGCCCCCCACCTGATATCAGGTGGGGGGCATTTGCGTTTGGTTGTTCGGGTGGGCTTGCCAACTCGGCAGCCGCAAGGCTCCACCTGGTGGCGGCCTCAGTTTGGATCGCCGCCATGCCGACGCACGGGGACGATAGGCAACCGAGGCCGTCTGCGCGGCACTGAGGCGACCCACAGGGGGTCGTGAGCTGTTCCCGAATT
>PMLI01000131.1 GCA_003158835.1 Acidimicrobiaceae bacterium | reverse complement strand
GTGCCCACGCCTGCTGGGCACACGAACCTCACGCTAGCCTCGGGAGGATGGACTTGCTCCGCTGGGAACATCGGCCGGCTCTGCGCCGCCCGGTTCTGATGGCGGCCTTCGAGGGCTGGAACGACGCCGGCAACGCGGCATCGGAGGCGGTTACCTTCCTCTCTCAGAAGTGGGGTAGTGAGACATTTGCCGCCTTTGACGGTGACGAGCTGTTCGACTTCACCTCCACTCGCCCCCAGGTCCGCCTGGAGGCCGGGGAGTCGCGGCACCTGGAGTGGCCCTCGGTGAAGCTGGCCAGCGCCTCCCTGCCGGGAGCCGAGCGCGACATAATCTTCCTGTCCGGCCCTGAACCCCAGCTGCGCTGGAGGGCCTTCGTCGAGGAGATCCGCGGCGCCTGCCTGTCCCTGGGCGTCGACCTCGCCGTGCTTCTCGGGGCCCTGCTGGCCGACGTCCCCCACACCCGTCCGGTCAGGATTTCGGGAGGTGCGGCAACGGCCGAGTTGGCCGCCCTGGCGGGCTTGGAACCGTCCTATTACGAAGGGCCCACAGGCATTATCGGCGTCGTGGCCGATGCCTTGGGCCGTGCCGCCATACCGACCGTCTCGCTATGGGCCAGCGTCCCTCACTACGTTTCGCAGAGCTCGTCGCCCAAGGCGACGTTGGCCCTAGTCGAGCGAAGTGCCAGGCTCCTGGCCACATCGGTGGATGTGGCGGAGCTTCAGATCGCCTCCGGCGCCTACGAACGCCAGATCAACGAGCTGGTGGCGTCGGACGACGACGCCTCCGCCTACGTGACTCGCCTCGAGGAGCAGGACGCTGACGCCCATGCGGCCGAGGTGGACCAACCCGTGATCGAGGATGGCCCCCGCCTGAGCCCCGCCTCGGGAGAACGCCTGGCGGCCGAGGTCGAGCGCTACCTGAGGGAGCACCGCCGGGACTGACCCACCTACGGGGGCGCCTGGCCCACTTACGGGGACGCCTGGCCCTCTGTCTGGGCGCGGCCGGCCGTTTGTCCGGGGTCGCGGTAGTCTCGTCATAGTGCCCAACTGTGCTCACGGCTTCCCCGAGCGCGACTGCCTGATCTGCCGCACGCTCGGCACGGGGCCGGAGAGCGGCAGGGCCACCAAGACCAAGGTCGCCGCCCCGCCCGAGATCGCAACGCTGCTGACACCGGCCCGGGCCGCGCCCATGGTGGCCACCCGGGAACAGGGCCCGGAGCCGGGGCGCGAAGGCTCCGGCAAGCGAAGGTTGTTTTGGCCCGTAGTGGGCGCGGTCGTGGTCGGGGCCGTGGCGGTGTGGATCTTCGCCGGCATTTTCGCCACAGCGCTGCACATAGCCGCCTACGTGGCGATCGCCCTGGTGGCGGGCTGGGCCGGCTACCGGCTCGGCCTGGCCCGGGGCCGTCGCCACCACTGACGCCGGACCGACCGAGGCCCGGCACCCCCTAAGCGCGGGCTTCTTCCTCGTAGGCCACGTACCCCGTACCTTCTAGTTCGAGCGCCAGCTGGGGGCCGCCCGACGCCACAATTCGGCCCGCCGACAACACGTGCACCGTGCTCACCGGCAGCTCGGACAGAAGCCGGTTGTAATGGGTTATGGCCAGCACACCGATACCGGCCTGCGTCGCCAGCTCCCCCACCCGGCGGGCCACGGCGCGCAATGCGTCGACGTCCAGTCCGGAGTCGATCTCGTCCAGGACGGCGATGCGGGGTCGTATGGCGCCCATCTGGACTATTTCGCAACGCTTTCTCTCTCCACCGGACAGGTCCACATTGAGCGCCCGGGCCAAGAAGCTCTCGTCAAAACCGACGCTGCGGGCCTCGGCCGCCACCAGTGCCGGAACCTGGGCCGGGTCACGGCCCATCGCTGCGAAAGCCTCGCTCAGTGCCTCCACGAGCGTGACCCCAGGCACTTCTATGGGGTACTGGAGGGCGAGAAAGAGCCCGGCCTGGGCGCGCTGCCATGCTCGCATGCCCAGCAGGTCCACCCCGTCGAGCCGGACGGTGCCCGCCGTCACTTCGTAGCCGGGCCGGCCTGCGATCACGTGAGAAAGCGTGGACTTTCCCGAGCCGTTCGGGCCCATCACGGCATGGACTTCCCCGCTGCCTACGCGCAGGTCGATCCCGCGCAGGATTTCCTGGCGTCCCACCCGGGCGTGCAGACCGTCTATGACGAGCTCGCTCACTCCACCGTCACCACCACTTCGTCACCTTCCACCCGGACCGGGTACACCGGCACGGCTTGTGTGGCCGGCAGGCATTGCGGGCTGCCGTCCTTCAGCGAAAACGTGCTGCCGTGCTTGGTGCACTCGACAGTGCCGGAAAGCACCTCGACCTCGCCGTCGGAAAGTGGCCAGTTCTGGTGGCTGCAGCGGTCCGCCAGAGCATAGAAATCGTTGCCCACGCGGGCTATGCAGATGCCGTAGGGGCCGCCTCCGACGCGTGTCGCCAACCCGTCGGGAACGTCCGCCAGCCTGACCCTGACTTCGCCGCTCACAAGCCGGCTCCGCCCCCCTGGTCGGGGCTGAGCACGCCCGTCCCCGGCATCGTGGCCTGCCTCTCGCCCAGGCCGACCGAGCTCAGCTTGGCCGCCACGGCCTGGCGCAAACCGGGCCGCATGCCGCGGGCCGGGAACCGTACCAGCACGTCGTCCAAGAACCCCAGGGCGATCAGCAGTTCGGCCGTAGAGGTGGGAACGCCTCGGCTTTCGAGATAGAACAACTGCGATTCGTCTATAGGCCCCACGGCGGAAGCGTGCGAGCAGCGCACGTCATTGTCCTCGATCTCAAGGTTGGGCACCGAGTCCGCCTGCGCCCCTTCGGAAAGCACGAGGTTGCGGTTGGTCTGGAAGGCATTGGTGCCTTTGGCCCCCTTCTCCACCCGGATAAGGCCCGAGTAGACCGAGTGCGCCTTGTTGGCTACCGCGCCCTTGAAAAGGAGGTTGGAGCGGGTGCGGGGAGCGGCGTGGAGCTGGACGGTGCGCAGGTCATGCATCTGCTGCCCACCGCCCAGGTACGCGGCCAACAGCTCGCTGTCGCCGCCCGGGCCCTCCAAGACCGAATCGGTGCGGACGCGGGCGTACTCGCCGCCGAGCGCCACCGTCATCGACCGCAGCGTCGCATCTCGTGCCACCCTGCTCACCTGGTTGCCGAGCTCCCACGCGCCGGCCCCGAGCAGCTGCAGGTGGCCGAAGTCGAGCCTCGCCCCCGGCCCCACTCCGAGTTGGGCCAGCGGCACCACGAGCAGGTCGGCGTCGGCGGAGGCCACCACCTCGACCAGTTGCAACGAGGCGCCCTCGGCCACCTCGACTTCAAGGTGGGGAAAGACGGCGGCTCCTGCGCCCTCGACCCAGTGGACGACCACAAGCGGGGCGCCGACGGCAACACCAGGCGCCACCATCACCCTCCACGGCACGTTCACGAAGGCGCCGTTGAGCGCCGTCCAGACGTCCGCCCGGGGGCCGGCCAAAACCGGGAGCGGCTCGGTGGCCTGCCAGAACGGCCCCGACGGGGCGGGCCCGACGGCCAAGCCGGACTGGGGGCGGACCACCTCGCCGGGGCCGCCGTTGCGGCTCACCAGGACGGTTGCGTCCGGCCCGGCCGCCTCGACCAGGCCCCGCAGCTGGGCGGGCAGGTCCGCCACCCGGGCCCGGCCCGCTCCTCCCCCGGGGCAGGGCGCATAACGCTCGAGGTCGAGCTCGTCGATGCGGCTGTAACGCCAGATCTCCTCCGACTCGCGAGGCATCTCGGAGCGCGCGAAGTGCTCCCAGGAGGCCAGACGTGACTCACGGAGCCACTCGGGGCCGGGCAGGGAGCGTACGACTTGCGCGTTGAAGTTGGAGGACTCGGGTACCGGCACGGCGGGCGCCAGCCTATTCGCTAGTCAACCGGTGCCGGCCAAGTAACGAAGGACCTCCTCGTCCGTGGTCTGGCTGAAGTCGGCGTACCAAGCCCCGACCGCCTCCATATGCGGCGGCTGGACGGGGCACACCTGGTCGTCCGCCCATGCGGCCAGGCCCGCCAGCACTTCGGGCGGGGCTACCGGGACCGCCAGCACCACCCGCTCGGGGCACTGGCGGCGCACCGCGGTCAGGGCCGCCCGCATGGAGGCCCCCGTCGCCAGCCCGTCGTCGACCACGATCACCTGCTTGCCGGCCAGTTCGACCGGAGCTGTATGCCCTCGGTACAACTGTTCGCGCCGTTCCAGTTGCGCCTGCTCGCGCGCGGCGATCTGCTCGATGCGGCTTTCGCTCAGTCCCAGCCCGCGGACCACGTCCTCGTTCATCACGCGCACGCCGCCGCTCGCTATCGCCCCCACGGCCAACTCCTCCTGCCCGGGCGCGCCCAGCTTGCGCACGAGGAAAACGTCGAGGGGGGCGTCGAGCGCGCGGGCTACCTCATAGGCCACCACGACGCCGCCGCGGGGAAGTCCCAGAATCACCACATCCGGTTTCCCGGCGTAGCGGGCGAGCTCGTCGGCCACCATTCGCCCGGCCTCACGACGGTCTTCGAGCAGGCGGATCGACTCTCCCATTGATCCTCCTTTCACG
>PMLI01000199.1:379-12600 GCA_003158835.1 Acidimicrobiaceae bacterium | reverse complement strand
TCATAGCCCGACTCCGGGCCCCAGCTGCCTAGCAGTGGCTCCGGCACGGCGGCACCGGCCTCCTGCAGGGCCGAGCGCCACCCTGACATCCGCTGGCTGCTGTTGTCTGTCCAGAGCGGTATCGACACGTAATGGACGGTCGGGTGCCCCAGGCCCAACANNTCGATCCACACCCAGGGCTTGTCCATCCCCTCGGCGCCCGAGGGGGTCTCGACGATCGCCGCCATGGGGACACCGGGCGGGACGGCGTTCAGCGCCGCGATACCCGGCCGGTCGTAGGCGATGACGACCAGGGCGCCAGCGGGCTCGATGGCCCGCTCCACCATGTCGCGCACGCTCTCCGGGGTACCGGGCTCGATCACGCGCACGCCCATGGCGAGACCGGCGGCGCGGGACGACTCCTCGATACCTTCCAGGGCGGCCGCCGGACCGTACAGACGGGTGTTGGACACTAGGACGGTGACCGATTGCACGGGACCACCGGCCAGGGCCCGGGCGGCGCGGTTCGGACGAAAGCCGAGCCGGGCGATGGCCTCGAGGACCTCGCGGCGGGTCGATGCTTTGACCTTCGGGCTCCCGTTGATCACCCGGGACACGGTCTGGTAGGAGACACCCGCGGCGCGAGCGACGTCACGGATGCTCACTGAGGACCTCCGCCTCGCCTCGACCGGCATGGGTTGCTCGGGCGCCGAGGTGGTGTGACCGATCACAGTCCGTTATTGTGATCGGTCACATGGACGCTGTCAAGCCGACCGGAGATACCTGCACCGAACTTGTGGACCTCTAAGGAGACAGGAAATGGCTTTTCGTTCCCTTATCGACTGCGGTGACCTCGTTCTCGGCTTCGGGCGCGACGGCGGTACGGGCGCCATGACGCTCGCCATGGTGCCCACCTCGCACCGCGGCGCCTTGAGCCGAGCGGCTGACGCTTCGGAGCCATCGGTCAAGGGCGAACCGCTTGTGCATATAGCGCTGTTGGGCGAGGTCGGCCCTGGGGACCGGGCCCAGGGCCGGAGCATGCTCAACGGCTCGACCACGGCGGCCTTGCATTTTGTCGACCAACGCGTGCAGGAATCAGCTGAGGGCGTGTGGGTCGAGACGGACCTGCAAGCCAATGGGCTACTGGCCGTGACCCAGCGCACTGAATGGACCGCAGGTGACCGGGCGGTCCGGGCCCATACCGTTGTAACGAACGTCTCGAGCGTCCCCCTGGATCTGACCATGGTGACAAGCTTTTGCCTGTCAGGTCTGTCGCCGTTCCCCGGCCGTGGGCGTGCCGGGAACCTGGTGGTGCACCGGCTCCGCAGCGCCTGGAGCTCAGAAGCGAAACTTGTCAGCGAGACGTTGGAAGACATGCACCTTGAACCAGCCTGGGTCGACAACGTCGCCACCATCGAGCGCTTCGGACAGGTGGGGACCATGCCGGTGCGCGGGTTCGCTCCCTTCGTGGCTGTCGAGGACGTTGCCGCCGGGGTGACCTGGGCCGCCCAGGTTGCGTGGAGCGGATCGTGGCAGATCGAGCTGTGCCGGCGGGGCGACGCTCTGGCCATCTCCGGGGGCCTCGCCGATCTCGAGCTCGGGCATTGGCGCAAGACGCTTGCCCCCGGCGACGTCTTTGTCACCCCTGCGGCGCTGCTCACCGTGGCCGCCGGCGGCGCCGACGAATGTTCACAACGCCTTGTCGAGCTGCAGCGCCGGACCTTGCACGCCAAGCCCCCCCATGAAGCCGACGTCCCGGTGATGTTCAACGAATGGTGCACGAACTGGGGCGCGGTGACTCACGACTCGGTGGTGGCCATTGCCGACCGTCTTCAGGGCACGGGCGTGCGTTATCTCATCATCGACGCCGGGTGGTACGGGAAGAACTGGTTCTTGGAGCATGGAGATTGGGTCGCAGACCCGGACAAGTTCCCCCTCGGCCTCAAAGCCGCGGCGGCGGCGGTCCGCCAGCGCGGCCTCGTCCCGGGTGTGTGGTTCGAGCTGGAGACCTGCGGCTGCGACTCGGCCGCCTTTTTCCTGGTAGACCACCTCCTCAAGTTGGGAGGGTCGCCGGTGACAGCCGGCCAGCGGCGCTTTTGGGACCTGAACGACCCCTTCGTCGTTGATTACCTGACCGAGCGCGTGATCGATGTGCTCGAGGACAGCGGGATGGGCTATTTGAAGATCGACTACAACGAAACGCTCGGCGTCGGCTGCGACGGGGCGGAGTCCCCTGGTGAGGGCCTACGACGCCAGGTCGAAGGCACGTACGCTTTCCTGGAAAGGCTGCGGGCTCGGCTGCCCGAGCTAGTTGTCGAGAACTGCTCCTCGGGTGGCCACCGGCTCGAACCCGCGCTCATGGCCTACTGCGACGTCGGGTCCGCGACCGACGCGCACGAGTGCCCGGAGCTGCCCATAGTCGCCGCCAATGTGTTGCGTCTCATTCCTGCCTCCAGATCCGTGGTCTGGGCGGCCGTTCGCAAAGACATGAACGCCAGGGAACTCATCTACCGCCTGGCGACGGGCTTCCTGGGCCGCCTCTGCCTTTCGGGCGACGTCGTCGACCTCGACAGCGCGCAGTGGGAGCTTACCCGCAGGGCGATCGAGCTCCACGCTCGAGTGGCTCCGCTCCTCAGCGACCGTAAATGGAGCCGCTCTGGCCCCCGTGTTGATGCCTACCGCTCGCCGAGGGGATGGCAGGGTGTAGTGCGCCCGAGCGAGGACGGCGAGGCGGTCCTCGCTGTGCTCCACGCCTTCGGCGACGAGATCTCATCCCTGGCCGTAGATTTGCCCGGCGAAAGCTGGGAAGTCGAAGGGGTCTTCGCCGAGGACGGTGCCACCCTGACGGTAGAAGGGCCGGCCCTCCGCTGGGTGCCACCGGGCCCGTTCAGTGCGGCCGTCGCCTGGTTGGTGCGACCGCAAGCCCGGCAGGCGCCTCCACGTCGATAACCGTCTTCACGCCCTCACGGCGGACGGCGACAGCAAAAGCCACGGCCGCCTCGGCCAGCGGGAAACGGTTGGAGACGAGCCAGTCGAGCTCGATCACACCCCGCTCAACCAGGCTGATGGCTCGCGGGTAAATATCTTTCATCCTCCGTACCATCGCTATCGTCAAGCCCTTGCGGCGCGCCAACGCGGCGTGAAAGCTCGTCCGGTCGTCGTCGGGGATGCCGGCCAGCACCACGCGCCCGCCCGGCCGGACCAGGGTCATGCTCGTCAGCACGGCATCGTCGGTGCCGGCGACCTCGAATGCGACGTCGACTTCCCCCTTGTACACCTTGGCCTCGTCGGGGCTGAGGACCACGTCCGCCCCGCACCTGGCGGCAGCCGCTCGCCGATGAGCAAGGGGCTCGACCGCGACGATCGACTTGGCACCGGCAGCGCGGGCCACCTGCACCCCCAGCAGGCCGATAGGGCCACACCCGACGACCGCGACCGCGCTGGCGAAGCGTACATGGCCCAGGTCGAAACCATGTAGTGCTACTCCCAGGGGTTCAAGGAGGGCCACGGCGGCGGCGCTGAAACTGTCGGGCACCGGGAATAGAAGAGCGGTCGGCCAGGCCACGAACTCACGCAGACCACCGTCGGTGGCACCATGCCCGGCAAAGCGCACCCGCGGGCACAGATTGGGGTTGCCTTCCCGGCACCGCTCGCACGCATGGCACGCAATGGCCGGGTCCACTGCCACCCGGCGCCCGTCCAGGCTGCCGCCCTCGACCGTGCCACCGAACTCGTGGCCCAGCACCAACGGCCGGCTGAGCATGGCATCGCCGATCCCGCCCTGGTCGAACCAGTGCAGATCCGACCCGCACAGGCTGACGGCCGACACGCGCACCAGGCTCTCGCCCGGCCCGGGCACGGGTCGGGGTTCCTCGACGGCCTCGAACTGGCCGGCGGCTTTCAGCCTGACTGCTTTCATGGTCGTCTTCATGCCCCTCCCGCCTCATGTCCTTGCCCGTAGTAGGCACCCGGGCCGTGCTTGCGGGAGAAGTGGCGCTCCACGATGTGGGCGGCCAAAGGGCTCACTCCCGGTTCCAACCCAACGGTCAACCAGGCCATCTTGGCTACGGCCTCAAGGGTCACCGCCACCTCCACCGCCTCGGCCGGACTGGCTCCCCAGCAGAACGGCCCGTGCCCCCTGACCAGCACGGCCGGCACCTCGGCAGGCGACCGGCCGGCGACCGCGGCCAGGACAGCCACGCCCGTGGCCCGCTCGTAGCCTCCCATGACCTCCTCGGGGGTCATGGGAGCAGTCACCGGGATCTCATCGGGGCACAGGTCGGCATGGGTCGTGCCCAGGACCGGGACCGCCCGGTGGGCCTGCGCCCAGGAGGTGGCCCAGGTCGAATGGGTGTGGACCACCCCGCCGACCCCAGGGAGGCCCGCGTAGAGGACGAGATGGGTGGGGGTGTCGGTGGAGGGCCGGCGTGATCCTTCGACGACCTTGCCGTCCTGGTCCACCACCACCATGTCCTGTGCGGTCATGGCGGGGTAAGGGAGCCCCGACGGCTTGATCACCACCAGGCCCGTGGCAGTATCTCTCCCCGAGACGTTACCCCAGGTGAGAGTGACCAACCCGGCCGCGGGTAGCTCCAGGTTGGCCGATAGTACGGCCGCCTTCAGGTCTTCGAGCACTAGAGGGCTTTCAGGCTTCGGATCTCGTGGCCTGGCGTTTGAGTTGCTTCAGGCCATGCAGCCACGCCGACTGGCTTCGCCCCAATGTGTCGTGCAGGTCTTTGAAGATGCGGTAGACCTGCCCGTAGGTCGCCGTCGCCGCCGGGTGCGGGTAATACGTGCCGGCGATGCCGGGCCGCAATGCCCGGGCGGCTTGGGCGACGTTCGAGAAACCCCCGGCTTGGGGGCCGGCGGCCACGGCGGCGAAGAGCGCAGCGCCTCGGGCCGGGACCTGGGACGAGGAGGGGACACTGACATTGCGACCCGAGACGTCGGCGATCAACTGCATGAGAAGCGGGCTTTTCTCGGCGATGCCACCACAGGCGACGATCTCCTTCAGGTCCAGGCCTCCCGAGCTGAAATTGTCCATGATCGCCTTGTTACCGAAGGCGATCGACTCGAGCAGGGCCCGGTAAATGTCGGCCGCGCTGGTCTGCAGAGTGAGCCCGGCGATTACACCCGACAGGTCGGCATCGGCGAGGACGCTGCGGTTACCGTTCCACCAGTCCAGGGCGACGAGCCCGGTCTGGGCAGGGGCCAGCACCGCCGCCGCCTGCTCCAGCTGGCGGAGGGTGCTGCCCACCGAGCCGGGGCCGCCCGGACCGGCCAGGCTTTCCGCGAACCACCCGAGCATGTCACCAACGGCCGGTTGGCCCGCCTCATAACCGAAAAGGCCGGGCACGATGCCGTCCTTGGCCACGCCGGTAATCCCCTCCAGGCCTACGTCTGCCGTGTGGACCACCAGGTCACAGATGGAGGTCCCGATGACCATGACGTACGTGCTGCCGCCTTCGGCGCCGGCGCCCGGGAACGACACGAACGAGTCCACGTTGCCCACGGCCACGGCCACGCTCCCCGGGAGGCCCCATTTGTAGGCCAGGTCGGCCCGCAGGGGGCCGGCGTTGCTGCCGAGGGAGTAGAAGGTGTGGCCCAGCTTGTCGGCCGGACGGGAAAAACCAGGGTAGGCGGCCTCGAAATAGGCGGCGCCGGGCAGGCCGTCTGACTCCGACCACATTGCCTTATAAGCGGCCGGGCAGGCCGAGCGGCGCTGGTGGCCACAGAGCTGCCACACCACCCAGTCGGTTGCCTCCAGGAAAGCGGAGGCCGCATCGTAGATCTCCCTGTCCTCCAGCCAGATCTCGATCAACTTGGGAAAGTACCACTCCGAGGAGATACGTCCCCCGTAGCGGGCCAAGAAGGGCTCTCCCCGCGCCGCCGCCACCTCGTTGAGCCGGTCGGCGACGTACTGGGCGGCGTGGTGCTTCCACAGCTTGGGCCAGGCGTGCGGGCGGTGGCGCCACGCCGGCAGGCTGGACAATGGCACACCCTGGTCCGTCACCGGCAGGACGGTGCAGGAGGTGAAGTCGAGCCCGATGCCCACGACACGCGCCGCCGCCCCGGGTACCTGCTTGAGGACACTGGAAATTCCCGCGTCCAGCACGGCCGTGTAGTCGTCGGGATCCTGCAGGGCCCAGTCCGGCGGGAGGCGTTCACCCGTCCCCGGCAGCGTATTGTCGATCACGCCGTGGGCATAGGCCACCTCGGAGACGGCTAGCTCTTCCCCAGATGACAAGTCCAGTAGCAGGGTACGCGCCGAAGCCGTCCCAAAATCAAGCCCTATGGCACACGCTGACCCGTTCACGGGACCAAGTTAGCGCTCTCATCCGGAGCCCGTCGACCTGGCCGAACTGCGAAAGGGTGCGGGTGCGCTCAACTATTTGGGTGGCCGCGCCCGGTTCCAGGTCTACAGCCAAAACGAGCCCGGCCGCCTCCCGGTCGCGGCATCGCCCGTGCTGGTGGGCGATTAGGACTTGGCCGGGGCGCCACCAGGTGGCGGGCCGTCCCCCGTGCTCCGACGGACCACCAGGCTGGACGGGACCACTACCCGGTCCACAGTTCGGGCCCCCGACTCGATCTGGTCCAGCAGCAGCCTCAAGCTGGCCCGGCCCACTCTGTGGAAATCCTGGCGCACCGTGGTCAGCGGAGGTGTGAAGTAAGCCGACTCGGGGATGTCGTCGAAGCCGATCACGTTCACGTCCTCGGGCACCCGGCGATTGCGCTCATGGAGCGCGAGGAGCACCCCCAGGGCCATCTGGTCGTTCGCCACGAATATGGCCGTTGCCTCCTTGGCTCGGGCCAGCACCCGGCCGGCCTGGTACCCCGAACTGGCCGTCCAGTCGCCCGACAGTGCCGACGTCACCTCGGCACCGGCCTCCTCTAGAGCTAAGAGCCACCCGGCCAGGCGGCCCTGGGCTTCCTGCCACTCCGGCGGCCCCGCGATGTGGAAGACGGTCCTGTGCCCGCAGGAGAGAAGGTAAGCGGTGGCGGCCCGGGCGCCGGCGGCCTGGTCGACGGTGACCGCGGCGAGGTCGACGTGGGGGTCACCTTCCACCACAACCACGGGCATGGCGGTGGGCAAGTCATCGAGCGCCTCGGCCGCCGAGGTGAGAGGAGCGATCACGACGATGCCCTCGACGTGTTGGTCGGCCAGGCGGCCCACGGCGTCCCGCACGGAGTCGCGGTCGATGGACCGGAGGCTCACCACGCTCACGAAGTAGCCGGCGACGCGGGCCGCCTGCTCGATGCCGTAAAGGGTGGACACCGGGCCGAAAAAGGTCGTGTTGAGGGTGACCACCCCCAGGGTCCTGGAACGGCCGGTGGCCAGGGCCCGGGCTGCGGCATTGGGGCGGTACCCGAGTTGTTCGATGGCGGCGAGGACTCGAGCCCGCGTCAGTGGGGTAACGCTCGGGTGCTCGTTCAGGACTCGGGATACGGTTTGGTGCGAAACATGGGCGAGCTTGGCCACGTCGGTTATGGCCGGGGACCGGCGCGCCGCGCCGGGGCTCCGGGGGGTCACCTCGTCGGCTCCGGCGCGACGTGCGGGAACGGGCCCGTCAATTCGCCCCGCGCCGTCAATTCGCCCCGCGCCCAATCGTCATCTGGTCGCCACCATCGGAGACTCGATCACGGTGAAGGAGCCAGCTGGGACCGTGAGCAACATCGTACCGCCCGTGCCCCTTTCGGAGCCCTCTTCGAGCTTTACCCCCTCGATGTCGGGAGCCGGCCGGTTGGGTACGTGCGGGCCCCCGGTCAGGGAGGTTACGCGGGCTTCGCCGGAAAACGCGGCCCCACGGAGCCGAACCTCGACCGAGTCCGAAGATACGGGATCTCTGTTGACAATTGTGATGGCAACCTTGCTGCGACCTGAGCCCACCGTAGCGGAGGCATCGATCGTCGAAAATGGCCCGAGGTCGGCTATGCGGTGCTGCCACCGGTCACTTGGCGGCGGGCCCTCGACGGTCGGCGAACTAACGTACACGTCGACCGCTTCGTCGAGCGCGGCCTTGGCGTGCAAAAGGACCGGGTAGTAGATCGGCTGCACGAAGGCCCCCGTTTTCGTGGTCACGATTGGCGCTATTGCATTTACCATTTGCGCCAGGTTGGCCATCTTCACCCAATCGCAGTTGCGCACGAAAATGTTGAGAAAGGTGGCGACGGCGAGCGCATCGGGGAAGGAGTAGCGCTCCTCCAAGGTGCCATCGTCGGTCCGGTACCAAACGTTCCACTCGTCGTAGGCGATCCGGGGCGTCCGGCTGAGGCGCTGGTTGTACACAGCGCGGGATATGCAACTACTCGTGTACTTTATTGCCCTCTCGACCTGGTGCGGGGCGAGGACATTACTCCAGTAGTCATTCGAACCGGTATATATATGCAACGAGTGCAGGTCGACCAGGGATGCCATCCCCTCGACCACGATGCCGTCCCACTCGTCCCAGCCGTTCAGCCCGCAACTCACCAGTTTGACATCGGGGCTCAGGCGGCGGATCGCCTTGGCCCATCTCGAGGCCTCCCGGACATACTCCTCCGCCGACATCTGGCCAACCTGCCAGTCGCCGTATATCTCGTTGCCCAACCCCCAATAGGGGACCCCGTACGCGGCGTCATGGCCGTTCTGGCGGCGACGGTCCGCCCAGTAACTGCGAGCGGCCGAATTGCAGTACTCGACCCAGGCGAGAGCCTCCGAAAGGGTCCCGGTCCCCATGTTGAGGCAGATGTAGGGAGTGGCACCCAGCTCAGCGCAGTACTGCAGGAACTCGTCCGTCCCGAAGCGGTTGGGCTCCTCGGCTCCCCAGGCCAGCTCCATCCTCCTCGGTCGGGCGTCGCGCGGCCCGATCCCGTCTGTCCAGAGGTAGTTGCTGACAAAGTTGCCTCCCGGCCAGCGCAGGACGCTCACGCCCAAGGTGCGGGCCAGATCCATGACGTCGGTCCGGAACCCCCGCCCGTCGCTCAAGGGCGAGCCCTCCTCGAAAAGCCCTCCGTTTATGCAACGGCCCAGATGTTCGACGAACCCCCCGAACACGTTGCGGTCGAGCTTGCCCAGGCTCCGGCCGCTATCCACGGTCACTTGGCTCACAGTTCCCTCCTCTGGTTACACCTAGTAAGAGGGCCTGGATTTTACTGCTCGTCACCAACCAGGACGACTGGCTCCTCCTCAAGTGCGCTTCGGCGGGCCCTCCCCTCGCCCAGAGCCAGGCTCAGGGCGTCGCGCAACGTGGGAGCGGGCAGCTCCCGGCTTCGCTCACGGGCGACGTCGGCATGGCCTCGGGCGGCAAGACGCTCGGGCGAGGAGGGGACCAGCGCATCGCGGAACCCCAGCCGCCGGGCTTCTGCCAACCTCTTAGCCATGGCGTTGACCCGGCGGAGCTCGCCTCCCAGCCCCACCTCTCCCAGGGCGACCATCTGAGCGGGAAGCGCCTTCCCGGACAGCGACGATGCCAGCGCCAGGCACACGGCCAGGTCAGCGGCCGGTTCGCAGGCGCGCGCCCCACCCGCCACGGACACGTACACGTCACAATCGCCGACCGGGGCCCCGGCCCGCTTCTCGAGCACGGCCACCAGGAAGCCCACGCGGCCCGGGTCGAGGCCCGTCACGAAGCGGCGGGGCACGGGTGAGGAGCGGCCGACCAGGGCCTGCACCTCCACCACCAGGGGCCGGTAACCCTCGAGGGGAACGGTCAGAGCGGACCCGGGCGCCCCCACCAGGCGATCGCCCAGGAAGAAGCTGCTGGGGTCGGGCACGCCCGTCAGGCCCTTCTCCCCCATCTCGAACAGGCCCGTCTCGCCGGTGGCGCCGAAGCGGTGCTTCACGGCTCTGAGCACCCTGAGCGACGTGTAGCGGTCGCCCTCGAAACTGAGGACCGTGTCCACCAGGTGCTCGAGGGCCCGGGGACCGGCCAGGGCGCCGTCCTTGGTCACGTGACCTACGAGGACAAGGGCCGCACCGCAGGCCCGGGCCAGGCTGACCAGGCCGTGCGAGCAGGCTCGTACCTGGGCCAAGGACCCCGCCGGCGATGCCACCTCGGTACCGCTGATGGCCTGCACCGAGTCCACCACGACCAGGTCCGGGGCCAGGCTCGCCACCGCCGCCTCAACCTGAGACAACCGCGTCGCCTCCACGACGAAGATCCCCGGGACATCGGTGCCCAGACGGCCCGCCCGTCGCCGGACCTGCTGGGCTGACTCTTCGGCCGCGACCAGGAGGCCGCGCTTGCCGCCCGCCGCCATGGCTGCCAACGCCTGCAGCAGGAGGGTCGACTTACCGGTGCCGGGCTCGCCGCCGAGAAGGGTGGCCGAGCCGGGCAACAGGCCACCCGCCAGGACCCGGTCCATCTCTCCTATGCCTGTCGGCATGGGCGAATGGGCACTGAGGTCGACCTCGCCGAGCGCAACGGGTGCGCACTCGCCGTCGGCACCCTCCGTCATGACCCCCGCCCCTCGAGCAGGAGAGCTCCCCGCCGGCCGGTCGAGGATCTGCTCCTCCTGAAGTGTGTTCCACTCGCCGCACACCGGGCAGCGCCCCGCCCAGCGCCCTTGGCTGGCTCCACAGATCTGACACCGGTGGACCGTACGTAACTTGCTCATCGGACAAGCACGCTACCGAGCGCGGGTGACCGGAACGCTCGCCGGTCGGGCCCCCGGCCCGGGCCCGGCGCCGGCACGGCGTGAACGGCGCCGGGCCCGGCGCCGGCGCAGGAGCAACCACGCCGCCGTGAACAGCACGACCAGGGCGCCGGCGCTGACGGCGGCGACGAGCCGTTGCAGAAAAACCACGTTTACGCTCTCGGTGCTGGCGACGACGGCAGTGGCCTCACCCAGAGATGGCGCTAGAGCCAGCACGGACGACTCGCCTAGCTCCCGCAGGTCGGAGGACGTCCGCCGCCCCGGCAGCGACAGCCGGAAGCTGAAGGGGACCACCTGGGCCGGGTTCTTCCCCAAGAGCTTGTTGATCTGCGCCGGTGGCACCCCGAGCGCGTAACCGACCCGGGCCGCCAGGGCCGGGTCGGCGAAGCATGAGAGGGCACAACGCAAGTCCACGGCCCCGGTGGCCTGAAAAGTGTCCCTCAGCGCACCCTTCTGCTCCGTGACCGTCAGGCGGAACGGACGTCCACCCTCGGCGCCACTGCCGGCGATGTCCGCCATCAGCGTGGGCAGCTGTGCCAGCGTGGAAAAGCCGTGGGTGGCACTGACCACGGTGGTACCGGAGGCACCGGCATGAGGACCGTCCACGGCCCACCCGGCCCGGCGCAGGTCGGCCACGGGCACGCCCGTTTGCAGGTCCTCTAGGGCGCCGGCCGTGCCCGGCGCCAACTGCACTGCCACCCTGACCGAACCACTGCCTGTCTTTGTCACGTCCACGCCCACGTCGACACGCGCCCCACACGCCGTGAGTGTGAGCGCCAGCAGAAGGACCAGGAGCGCTGCGGCAAAGGGCGGTACCGACCTTTGCCGCACGGCGCTAGTCAGTGGCCGGGCCTTTAGAGGGGCTATTCGCTGCTGCCGGCGCCGGCCAGCTCGACCGGCGGCGGCTCGAAGTGCTCCATGACCCGGAAGGTGATCTCATTGTTCTCAGCGTCCACGATGATCGTGTCGCCGGCGCGGTACTCCTTCCAGAGGATCCTCTCCGAGAGCGGGTCCTCGACCATGCGCTGCAGAGCCCTGCGCAGGGGCCGGGCGCCCATGGTGGCGTCGTAGCCCCTTTCGACCACCAGGTACTTGGCCGAGCGGGTCAGCTCGACGCTCAAGCCCTGGGACTCGAGCTGCTCTCGCACCCGTCTCATGTAGAGGTCGACGATCTCGGTGATCTCGTCCTTGCTGAGCTCGTGGAACACGATCACGTCATCTATGCGGTTCAAGAACTCAGGCCGGAAGTGCTGCTTCAGGGCCTCGTTGACCTTGAGCCTCATCTTCTCGTGCGTGACGGCCTCGTCCGTCTTGGCGAAACCGACCGACGTCTTGCGCAGGTCGGCGGTGCCCAGGTTGGAGGTCATGATTATGACCGTGTTCTTGAAGTCGACGGTACGGCCCTGAGCGTCCGTCAGGCGGCCGTCCTCCAGGATCTGGAGCAAGGCGTTGAAGACGTCGGGATGAGCCTTCTCGATCTCGTCGAGCAGCACCACCGAGTACGGACGGCGGCGCACCATCTCGGTCAGTTGCCCGCCCTCGTCGTACCCCACATAACCGGGCGGCGAACCGACCAAGCGGCTGACCGCGTGCTTTTCCATGAACTC
>PMLI01000199.1:216-350 GCA_003158835.1 Acidimicrobiaceae bacterium | reverse complement strand
TCGTTCTGGCCGATGATGCGCTTGTGGAGTTCCTCTTCCATTCGCAGGAGCTTGGCCGTCTCCTCCTCCGTCAACTTGTAAACGGGGATACCCGTCCAGTTGGCCAGGACCTCGGCGATGACCTCTTCGTCGAC
>PMLI01000199.1:0-120 GCA_003158835.1 Acidimicrobiaceae bacterium | reverse complement strand
CAGGTCAATGGCCTTGTCCGGCAAGTACCGGTCGGCTATGTAGCGGTCAGCCAGGTTGGCCGCCGTCACGACGGCTTGGTCAGTGATGGTGACACCGTGGTGGGCCTCGTAGCGGTCCCG
>PMLI01000246.1 GCA_003158835.1 Acidimicrobiaceae bacterium | reverse complement strand
CAAGGTCGACCGCGACGAGGTCCTGCTCGACATCGGGTTCAAGTCCGAGGGCGTCATCCCGGCGCGCGAGCTCTCCATCCGCCACGACGTGGACCCCCACGATGTGGTGACGGTCGGAGACCGGATCGAAGCACTCGTCCTGCAGAAGGAAGACAAAGAGGGCCGCCTCGTGCTCTCCAAGAAGCGGGCCCAGTACGAGCGGGCCTGGGGGACCATCGAGGCCGTGAAGGAGCGCAACGGCACCGTGCGGGGACCTGCCATCGAGGTGGTCAAGGGAGGCTTGATCCTCGACATCGGGCTCAGGGGCTTCCTGCCGGCGTCCCTGGTCGAATTGCGGCGAGTCCGCGACCTCCAGCCCTATGTGGGACGCGAGCTCGAGGCGAAGATCATCGAGCTCGACAAGAACCGCAATAACGTGGTGCTGTCGCGGCGGGCCTACCTGGAAGAGGCCCAGCGCAGCCAGCGAGACGAGTTCTTGACCAACCTGAAGCCGGGCGAGGTCAGAAAGGGCGTCGTTTCCTCCGTAGTGAACTTCGGCGCCTTCGTCGATCTGGGTGGCATGGACGGGCTTATCCATGTGTCCGAGCTCTCGTGGAAGCACGTCGACCACCCGGGCCAGATCGTCGCCGTGGGCGACCAGGTAACGGTGCGGGTGCTGGACGTGGACCTCGACCGCGAGCGCATCAGCCTGTCCCTCAAAGCCACGCAGGCGGACCCGTGGCAGGAGTTCGCCAATGCCCACCGGGTGGGCGAGCTCGTTTATGGGCGAGTCACCAAGCTGGTGCCCTTCGGCGCGTTCGTCCAGGTCGGCGACGGCATAGAGGGGCTCGTGCACATCTCCGAGATGGCCGTGCACCATGTCGACCAGCCCGACCAGGTCGTAAGCCCGGGCGAGGAGTTGTGGGTGAAGATCATCGACATCGACCTGGCCCGCCGGCGCATAAGCCTGTCGATCAAACAGGCCGCCGAAGGTGGCGAAGTTGCGGCCGAGTACCGGGAAGCGTTCGGCGAGCACGCTTACGACGAGCACGGCAACTACATCGGTGCCGGCTACACACCCTTCGAGCCTGAGTCCGAGGCCCAGGCCGCCTGGGCCGGGTACCTCGAGGAGCAGGCCCACGGGGCGGCCGGCACGGCCGTGGCGACCGACGAGGCCGGCGCTCCGAGCGATGCCGGTGAGGCCGGTTTCGCGCCGGAGGCCGCCGGTGAGCCTGCTGTCGCCGAGACCGTCGACGCCGCCCGGGAGCCCGAAGCTCTCGGCTTCGTCGAAGTCGTGGACGCCGAGGGTGAGCCCGAGGTCGTGGGCATCGTCGAGGACGAAGCAGGCGCGGCCGCGGAGGTCACGCCGGCAGAGCCCGGGACCGCCGAAGAGCCTCCCTCAGCCGGCTGAGCCCGACTTCAGCCGGCTGACCAGTTCGCGCCGGCGAACGCAAGGCGCCGCGAACGCAAGGCGCTATTGGAGCCTGGCCAACACAGCCTTGGCCAGGTTTTCCAGCTTCGGCAGGGGCGCCTCGGCGGTGATGCCCATGTTGTAGCCGGCGCCGTAGAGGAAGAGGTTCTGGTATGTGTTGTTCCTCGGACCGACTGCAAACGCGGCCTGGCCGATGCCGGAGATCTTGATGGCGCCGCTCCTGAGGTAGTCCTGCTCGACCGCCTCGAACGCCGGCAACGTCACCTGCAGGAACGTGATCTGAACACCCAGGCTGTTGCTGCCGACGGCATAGGTGCACGTGGTCCCGCTCGGGACCGGATGAGTCTCGACCGGCGGCTGAGCCGCTTCGCCCAGTAGCCACTTGACGGTCGACGCCGGCACGATGCTGCACGAAGGAAGGCTGGCGGGGCCGGCGGAGAGGCGACCGACAGCCAGGGCCGGAGCCGCGCTCGAAAGAGCCGCCACCAGGCTTGCGGCGCCACCGGCGCCAACGGCCAGGACTTTCAGGAGCCGGGGGCCATTGGGTCTAGCCATGATGCCTGAAGCCTTTCGTTATCTCCTGTTCCATTATTCCAGAGCGAGTACCGCAGTTCCCGGCGCGACCCTTTGCGCACGCTGAGCCCGGGCCCCCAGCACGGTTAGTAGGTTACGAGGCGTGTTGTTGGTCGGCCTCAGCGGGTCCCTGGGTAGTGGGAAGTCGACGGTAGGAAGGGCCCTCGAGGCCCGGGGCGCCGCTGTCATCGACACCGACCAGGTGGCGCGTGAAGTGGTGGCCCCCGGCAGTGCCGGGGCCCAAGCCGTGTTCGACCACTTCGGCCAGGGTGTGCGCGGCGCCGACGGGGCCATCGACCGCCCGGCCCTGGCCGCCATCGTGTTCGCCGACCCCGCTCCCAGGGCGGCCCTGGAAGCCATCACCCACCCTCTGGTGCACCGGGAGGTGGCCCGGCGCGTGGCCGGGCTCGGCCACAGTCTGGTAGTGGTCGAGATCCCCCTTCTGACCACGGCCAACCGCGACCTGTACGGCTTCGACGTGGTGGTGCTGGTCGAGACCGGACCGGACGTCGCCGTTCGCCGGGCCGTCGAGCGGGGCATGGCGGAGGACGACGCCCGCGCCCGGATGGCGGCACAGCCCACCGCGGCACAGCGGCGCCAGGTGGCGGACCGGACGCTCGTCAACGACGGCACCCGGGCTAGACTCGAGATCGCCGTCGACGAGCTGTGGGGCTGGCTGCAACAGCAGAGCCCACATGCCTAGTGGAGGCGGCCCACCTCGAACCGCGGGCGCACGGCGTCGAGGCGTTGGTTGCGATCGGCGGCGCCGCGGGCGTTATGATGTCGGGGCCGGATGAGGCCCCGGCGGTCGCGCCCGCCACGCGGTGTCGGGGCCGAACCACCCGAACGGGTTGATGGCCTCTACGCAATGACATTGGTTTGCGTAGAGGAGACCCGGGTACTTTGCAATTTCCCCCTGCGGCGGCACAGGCACTTCAGGTATTAGCCGTCCTGTTGCTGGCGCCCTTCGTGAGTGGCGCCATCGCTCACGTCGAAGCGCGCTTGCAGGGCCGGCGAGGGCCCCGGATCCTCCAGCCCTACTACGACCTGGCCAAGCTCTTCCGCAAAGAGACCCTCGCCCCCGAGGGAGCGAGCTGGGTGTTCCTGGCGGCGCCCATCGTCGCCTTCACGTCCTACCTGATCGTGCCCCTGCTCATCCCCGTGCTCACCGACTTCCCCCTGCCGCTCGGCTACATGGGCGACATCATGGGGGGTGGCCTCATACTGGCTCTGGGCGGTTTCGCGGTGGCCCTGGCCGCGGCCGACACAGGCGACCCCTATGCCCAGCTGGGCAGTAGCCGGGCGATGACGTTCGGAGCCCTCATCGAGCCTTCGGTCCTGTTCGTGGTGTTCACCGTTGCCCTGATCACGACCACCGACCTCCCCTATGCGATGGCTGCGGTGGACCGCTCCTCCCTGGCCCAGGCCATAAGGCCGGCGCACCTGTTCGCGGCCGTCGCTTTCTTCCTGGTCGTGCTGTCCGACACCGGCAGGATCCCGGTCGAGACCCACGCCAGCACGCTCGAGCTCGGCATGATCGAGGAGGCCCGTGCCTTCGAGCACTCGGGGCCGGCCCTGGCCCTGCTCAAGTGGGGCTCCGCCATCAAGCAGCTGGTGCTCTACGTGATCCTGGCCGACGTGTTCTCGGCCCCGTGGGGCCTGGCCGGGTCCCGACAGGTCGGCTCCGTGCTACTGGCGGTGCCCATCCTGCTCGCCAAGGCGTTGGGCGTAGGGATGGTTTTCGCGGTCATCGACAATTCCTTCTCCAAGTTGCGCCTGTACAAGATCACCGAGTTCATGGCGTCCGCGTTCGCTTTGTCCGCGGTGGCCGTCCTCGTCCTGTACCTGGGGGGCGGTTGAATGCAGAGCTCCTTGCTCGCCGCCGTACCCGCGCCGCCCACGAGCTTCGACGGCGCAACCGAAGCCCTCGCCGTCGTCGTGCTCCTGGTCGTCTTCGCCATGCTGCGGGAGGCACTTCTGCGCTCCCAGGTCAGGCTGTACGCGGTCCAGTCCCTCGCCGTCTCCGCCCTGGCGGGCGTACTGGCGGCCAGCCAGCACGCCGGCGAGCTTTACGTTCTGGCCGGCCTGTCCCTTGTCCTCAAAGTCGTCGTCGTCCCCACCGTCGTCCTGCGCCTGCTCACCGAGGCCGAGGTCGACCTGGCCGGCAGCCACCGTTTCGGGGTCGCCACCATGGTGCTGGTCGGCGTGGCGGTCTCGGTCTTCGGCTTCCTCGCCATCAGCGCCGTACATATCAACCCCTCGGGCGCGGCCGGCCTCCCTGTCCCGGCTCTGGGGGCGGCGACCGCCACCGTGCTCGTGTCGTTCCTGCTCGTCATGTTCAGGGCCGACGTCGTCTCCCAGGCCGTCGGCTTCTTCTCCATGGAGAACGGGGTCTCCGTCGCCAGCCTCGTGATCGCGGCCCGCCTGCCGCTCATCCTCGAAATCGGCTTCTTGTTCGACCTCCTGGTGGCCGTGGTCGCGTTCGGCGTCCTGATGCGGGCCCACCACCGTCGCGCCTCTTCGCTGTCGACCGAGACGTTGGACCAGCTCCGTGGCTGAGGGCGTGATGCTGAGATGAGCTTCGTCCTGATAGCCATCATGGTGGTCCCCTTTGCCGGCGNNCGCGTCCTGGTGGGCCGGGCCGCGTTTGGGTGGCGCCATGACCGTCACCAGCGGCACGGCCACTTTCGGCCTGGCCGTCGCTTTGGTCCCGGCGGTAGCCCGGGGCCAGCGCGGCACCGACGCGGTCACGGCCCTGGGCAGCTGGCTCCGGGTGGACCCGCTCTCGCTGGTGTTCCTCATCGCCAC
>PMLI01000325.1 GCA_003158835.1 Acidimicrobiaceae bacterium | reverse complement strand
GCAACTTGATTTGATGACGAGCTGGTCCGCGGGCTGGGGGGACGATGAAACGGTGGGATTGGCGGCTAACGCCGCCCCGGCGAAGCCGAGGACGATCGGTGTCACCATGAGGGGGATGGCGAGGAGCTTCTTCAGATGGAGCTTGGCGGTGAGCATTTTGTTTTTTCCCTTTCGGTGCTGGTTCATTTAGGACCGGCCGAGCCGGTGTTCGGACGTTCAGCGACCATCCCCGCGTGCGACGAAGGAGCAGGAGTGTGGCGCAGGACTGCCCCCGGGGAAGCCGGCGTAACGGAAGAAGTGCCCGAAGAAGTGACGAAAGCGCCACGGCCCGTGAGCAGTGACAGGATGCGCTCGCTTACGCAAAAACGAAATTTGTGGCCGCTTTTCCACAGGACCTGCTTCGGCTCATCACTACAACGATCGCCGGGGTCCGGAGCGGAGCGCAATTGCCCGACGTTGAGTATACCCGGCCAGCGGGTGGTCGGAGCCAGATCTGTCGACTTTCTTGCTAGAGCTCCGGGAAAACGCCGGTAGCCTGTGCCGGAGGGTCCTGTTGCCGTCGATCGTGCCCCACTCGTGAGCTATTCGTGTCTTTTGAATTAGCTGTTCGCCCGCCGATGGGGCTCGGCGGGGTCGTCGCGAAGCATCTGGGCGCGCCGGAGTCCGAACAACGACCGGCTCCGGACAGCACCGAATAACCGTTATGCGCGCGGTCCTCACGCTCGACGACATACCTGGTCAGAGGCCGCATCGACGGCTATTGCCGTATGAGCTTGAGCCAATCTCGTCACCGGCCGGGTACAGAACGCCCGCCTAGATCTGCTCTCAGCCGCGCGCCGACGGGCAGGCCCGCCTCGTAGCGCTGGATGAGCCGGCCGGCAGAGTTAGGGGTAGCCGTCATAACGAAGCCGTTGCTGGTCATGCCGTTGCACATCGGCTGTAACCAGGTCGCTACGTCTGCACTGCCGGGGTAGCCAAACACGACCACGGTATTGGGGACGGGCGGTAGCTGGGCTGGGCAGCCGTAGCTCTGCAACGGAACGTCCGTCTGCTGGATCGGGGCGCTGCTCAGCGCCGTCGCAAGTTGGGAGGCGGCAGTGCCGGGGAGCAAGACGCGACGAAGCAGGCGCGAGTGCCAGCTGAACAGGCAGAGCAGGGCACGGGAGGGTTTCTCGGCAGGCGGCAACAACGACGTGACGAGGCCGGCTCGGGGGTTGGACACCCCGACGACCCCTCGGTCGTCGGCCGGGCAGCCTCCAGCCAGGCTCACGATCAGCCGGCGGCCTTTCGAGTTGTCGGGCATGGGCGAGGGGTTGAACCAAGCCGCGCCGGCTGCGGCACGGATCTCGGACGAGCCGGCCCCCAAGGGCTCGACCTCGACTACCAGGGCAGCGTCGGGCAGCATGGCGTAAGAAGGGTTGGTCTGCGGCGGGTGCGGGACCGTAGCGTCGTACTCGTCTCCTTCGGTGCCCGGCGCACTCGATGCAGGCTGCGTCACTTGCAGTCCCCGGGGTGGGTGGCCGCTCAGCCAGGTGTAGACGTCCGACGAGGACATCGTCACGCGCCAGTAGTGGACGACCTGGGCCGCGGGTTGAGAAGCGACAGCCAGTTCGGGCGGGTTGTGCGCGAACAGCCCTAGGGCATGCGGCACGGGCACCACGTCGCCAGGGACGTTGACAAGGCCAACTAGGTGAGCCGCCTCCGAAAGGGCGGCTGCTTGGTTGCTCGCCGCGATGTGGGCCAGCCTGACAGCCTCGACCTTTTCCCGCTCAGCGATGCCCGTTGTGCGCGGCGCGCCGCAACCCGCCACGCCCAGGCAGATGAAACCTGCCGCCGCTAGCAGGGTGTGCCAGCGCATGGCCCAAAGTATGCCGGGTGCCTCTGGCCGGTACCAGCTGTCCGTTGGTCCCGGGGCACGCTAGGCGGCCGGCACCGGAGCGGCCCTGAGGCCCGGCGGGCGGCGCGTGATAAGCCGCCGGTTAAACCAGCGTCTGGAATGCCCGCACCTCGGTCTGGCAGGATGCGGCCACGTCGGGCCCCTGGAGGAGGGCGACTCAAAACCCTGGAGGAGGGCGACTCAAAAACGTAGTGTGCGCGCTGGCTTCGGTCTTTCTGGTCCTGTCAGCTTGCGCCGCTCAGGGATCGGCTGGCGCCAACGTTAGCCAGAACGGGCCGTTAGCCGACGCCCAGAACGGTGCCTTGGGGCCGTTTGTCTTCGGCGACATCCATCTCAGTGTCGCCGCGGGCTGGACGGTGAGCTACAACGAGTCGGTGCCTCTGAATGCCCTTCGCATTCGGGCACCAACGTGTCCTCCAAACGCGCGCCCGGCCCGGCCCAGCGGCCGCTGGGCCGAGTTCTCGCTGCCGGCGTACCGTTACGTCTTCTTCGTCGAGGGTAGCCCGTTCGGCCAAGTTCGGCTATGACATGGGAGGCCCTCTTTGGGACCTGCCCGCCACCGCGGTCGTCTACAACGGCGGCCAACCGGCGTTTGGCAGCTATTTTGGGTCCTCGTCAGGTACAGCCAGCGGGTTGCTCCCCTCGATGGGGGGGTAACAGCGGCGTCGTAGTTTCCTTGCCCGCCTTGGCGCCGCTCGGCACTCAGGCCCTGTGGGGATCGCGCCTCAGAGCCATGTTTGTGCCCACCCGCACGGCCTTACCATCTGCCCGGCGGCGGGGGACAATACTCTTTACGGTCCGGCCCTCTTCACGGTCAGGCGGCCCGGGAGCAAGCAGGTCGTGAGCATCACTGTTGGCCTTTGGTCAACAGGATGGACGCCGATGCGCCGACCGCTACCTGCCGGTGCGCTCGCGGTGCCTGCACCCCGGCCAGCAGCAGGGGCGGACGCCGGCCTTCCTCCAGTTCCTCCTGGGCCCGGCGAAGGGACGTTGTCGGGTCATCTCCTGTTCGGCATCCTCGACCCAGCAGATGAACTCGTTGCGGGCCAGAGGCGTGATGTCCTTCCAAGCATCGAGTGCCGTGGGGTTGGCGATCAGCGCCTTGAGCAGGTCCGCAGGAAGGTTGTGCACCACCCCGGCGGGCACTCGGTGGCTGCTCACAGGGGCAGGGTAGCGTCCAGGGGCGAGCCTGTTGTCGCGGGCACACTCGGTGGCCCGACGGTCCGGCGTGGTTCACGCGGACGCTGGTGGTTTTTCTGGGCTGATCGCTTCGAGCAGCAGCTTCGCGGCCACTGCCGCCCCGTCGGTGCGGATCGTGCCGGCCACGGCGGTTGCTCGGTGGCGGGTCTCGGGGGCCAGGGCCGTCCTGAGCGCGGCTGAGAGGGACTCGGCGGTCGGAGCCGGGCCGTCGTGTGCGGCGCCGATGCCCAGGTCGGCCACCCGGCCCGCCCAGTACGGCTGGTCCGCCATCTGGGGTACCACCACCTGCGGCGCACCGGCTCTGGCGGCCGTCGTCGTTGTGCCCGCGCCGCCGTGGTGCACGACGGCGGCCACCCGGGCGAACAGTGCCTGCTGGTTAACCTCGCCGACACCGAAGCAGTCGTCGCGGTCGTCGATCAGGGCCAGGTCGGCCCAGCCGCGGGCAACGACGGCGCGACGGCCTTGAGCGCGGACCTCCTCGATGGCCACCCGGGCGATGTCCGTCGGGGCCCGCATGCTGCCGAAGCCCACGTACACCGGTGGTGTGCCAGCGTCGAGGAACGCCACCAACTCGGCCGGAAGTGGGCGCTCGTCCGGAAGGACCCACGCTCCCGTTTGCACGACCTCGAGATCCGCCGGCTCCTGCCACGGGCCCAGGGTTGGGCCCGTGGCCAGCCAGGGGTGGTCGGTGAAGCCGAAGTTGTAGACGCTGTCCACCGGTGGCAGGCCGAGCGACGCCCGGTGGGCGTTGAGCGCCTCGCCGAACAGCTCGTTCGCGACCTGGGCGTTCAGGTCCCACAGCACCCGGTTGTCGGTCACGTCCGGCGGGAACGGCCGACCGGGGAACGGCGTCGGAGGGTGGTGCGGCGACGGCAGAAAGATCGGACAGTGGGCCGCATAGACATAGCGGATGCCGAGCTTCTCGGTCACCGACCGCGCGCTCGCCGCGGCCGGCAGCAGGCCGGACGCCACCAGCGCATCGCATCCCTCTGCTGCTGCGGCGAGCTTGTCGAACTGCACGACCATTATCTCGGCCGCAAGCCGGGGCAGGTCGGGTGGCGACGGTCGCACCGCCCCGTGCACCAGTGGGCGCACTGGGGGGCCGACCGGCACCAGAGCCACGCCGACCTCGGCCAGCCGCTCCGCGCACCGGTCTAAGCCGGAGAAGTCCGGCGGCGCGCTCACCCGTACCTCCGCGCCCAATGCCCGCAAGCGCACGGCCAGTCCCACCAGCGGTTCGACGTCACCGCGCCCCCCATAAGTCGACAACAACACACGCATTTCGCGACTCCTATAACCGTAGGTTCTGGCCTCGACCGTAGATTGTGCAGCACGGCCCGGGTCTTGTCGCAAGCGACCGGTGCGCTATACGCTGAAGTTAGCAGGGAGTGGGTCCTTTGGGCCCGGTTATTGTCATTGCCTTTGCCTCTGTCCACATTTCCCCTGTGAGGCGAAGAAGCCCTTGTGAAGCGGTGGCGCGGTGGTGGCACGGTGTGCCCAAGACAACGACCGGCGAGCGTCCCGAGCACGGGAAATGGTTGTCAGGGTGCCGGCCAGAAACCTCCCTGGAGTTCACAAACCAGCTTGCCCAAGTCCGGGCAGCAGAAGCCGCTGCCAACGTTGAAGACCAGGCTCGGGGTCCCGGTGTAGTAGAGGTTGTCGTTGCTCGTGCCCGTCTGGCCGAGGGGGGTGAACGGCGAGCGGGGGCCCCGCGGCAGACATCGACTTGTGGTATTGGTATTGCGAGCCATCTCGACGCGGCGAGTGGCTCTATTGATACGAATAACGGCAAGAGATTTCAGTGCAAAGCATGTGGTAATTCGGGAAGTTATCGCACATCTATCGCACATCCGGTGCTAGCCCGAGGGTGTCCACCGCTGTCGGCGTACCTGCTCTGACCTGCTTCCTTGTTCCGTCAGCACCGACCGACCGATGTCTTCCCTGGTAGTGGCGGTCCGTAATGCTGGCGTAGGCAAGGGCGCTCCCGGCCCGGGCGCGGATGTCAGAGCGGCCGTGGTGTGCGAGCCCCTGGCCGAGATGGAACGTTCTGGGCTCGGGACGCTTATCCGGTCGGTGAGGGTACGCCGGCAACGGGCGTCCCGTCCTGGTGGGCGATGTGGGCCAGTTGTCGCCACATGACGACGACGAACAGCGTCGATCCGACGAAGGCGAACCAAAATGGCGCGGTGATGCCCCAACGGTCAGCGATCGGACCACCGAGGGCGGCACCGAGGACGAGCCCGCCGTAGACGCCGATGCTGTTCACGCTCGAGATCCGGCCTTGCAACGGCTCGGGGACGGCCCGCTGGCGGACAGTCACCGAGGTCGTCCCCCACACGAATGCATGAGCCCCGAAGACGACCATGACAGCTAGTGCCACGGCGGGGGTCGTCGTGAGGGCGAGCGACAAGTGCGTGAAGGTCTCGATGACGAGCCCGACCCGCATCACGTTCCCGAGACTGACCCGTCGCGTGGTCCAGCCGTAGCTGAGCGTCCCGAGGACTCCGCCGATAGCCGCGGCAGTGGTTAGCAGCCCGAACCCGATCGCCCCCATACCGAGGCGCTCTTTGGCGTACAGCACGAGAACCGACCACGCTGCCCCGAAGGTAATGTTGAAGGTAAAGATCGTCAGTACGAGCGTGCGCACCGCCGCGTTGTGCATCACCCAGCGGAACCCTTCGGCGACTTCCGCGCGGACGCCCCGGGCCGTCACCGGCTGCTCCCTCGCAGGAAGCCTGATGCGGGCCACGAGGAGCGCGCCGACACTTACCAGCAGTGCCTGCCCTATGAAAGGTAAGGACCGACCGGCGACGAACAACGCTGCTCCGACGGGCGGCCCGGCGAGCTGGTAAACGGTGACGAAGCCTGTCTGCATGCGGGCGTTGGCCAATACCAGGTCGTCGCGACCAACGATCGATGGCAGGAGGGTGCTTGACGCCGTGTCGCTGAACACCTCGGCGGTGCCGAGGACGAACATCACGACCAACACCAAAGCGACATCGACCGTCCCGGTGAGTATCAAGGCCGCCAGCGCGAGCAGAGCCAAGGCCCGCAAAAGGTCCACGATCACGACCATTGCGGTCCGGCCCCAGCGGTCGGTGAGCGCTCCGGCGAACACGCCGAACAGCAACCACGGGAGGCGCTGCAGGAGCGTTGCCAACGCCACGAGGCTCGCGTCACGGGTCTCGGACGCAAGGAGCAGCGGTCCCGCCGCCAAGGCGAAGCCGTCGCCCAGAGACGACACCCACGACGACGCGAGAAGCCAGCGAAAGCCACTGCCGAGCCGGCTCGGGACGAGTGCCTCGACGAACCGGCTCACTCACCGAGGATACCTACTTCACTCTCACGAAAAGGCTCCGTGGCGGTGGGGGTGGTGTTGCAAACGTGGCTGCTGTTAGGCCGCGGGGGCTCTGTCCTGGCCGCGCTGGCTTCTCCGGGCCACTGTTCGGTCCGCCTGGGGCCAGCGGCCGGCCGCCCCGGACGACACATCGGCGCGCCCGCCAACGCCGATGATCTCGGGCGCTAAGCCGTCCATATCGACGAATGGCGAAGCCGGCGGTGAGACCGGGTGGCGTATACCCGAGCGCCCCGCGACATCGGCGGCAGGTAGCGCTCGGGGCTTCAGCACAATCAGCCGGGCATTGGAGGCAACGCGCTGTCCGCACCGCTCGGTCCGCGGTGGTCCCGGCGTCAGTTTCCCATTGAGGGAGAAGCAAGGTGGCAATGAAGAAGAGGGGTAGCGCGGCGAAGGCGATGAGGGAAATGATCGGGTCGAGGAAGGATATGGCGCCGGCGAGGGGGTAGACGACCAGGCTGACCGCGGCTCTGATCTGCGNNATGTTCTCGGCGTCGCCCGCCGCTGCCAACGCTGGGACCGATCGGGCTCACCTACACCGTCCTAGCCGGACGGGCCGGTGTCACCCGCCAGACGCTGTACCGGCATTGGCCCACCCGGGAGCAGCTCTTCGCCGAGCTTGTCCTCCAAGGCCCTGACGTTATGCCGGCGGCGAGACCGGGTGGCGTTCCCTGACCGCTCACTGAATACCTGATCAGCCTCCGCTCCGGGATGGACGACCCACCGACTGCGACTGCCCTCACGGCCCTCGCCGCCCAAGCCGAACGTGACCCGACGAGCAACGCTGCCTTGGCTGCCATCGTCGCCGACCGTCGCGCCGCCCTCAACCTCCTCCTTGTGCCTAGCGGGCACCATGCTAACGCCGACGATTTCGCCCGGCTCTGCGGGCCGGTCCTGTTCCAGCGCTACATCGCCCGCCAAGTGGCCACCGACCAGTTGATCCAAAGCATCGTGGCCGCCTGGCAGGCGCCATCGCCGCGAACCTTCCGCTTCGGCGAGGCGACTGCCTGATGCGCGGATGGGCCGCGAGGTCCTTTCGTCGCTTGTTGCCGTGACACCGGTTCAACCGCGATAGCTTGGCGGATCGCCGTCGCACGTTCTTAGCGGTGTTTGGCGTCGGACGCGCCAGGTTTGGTGAGAAGCCCTATCGCAGCGGCGCCCAGTCCCCCGGCTTTCAACGCAAGGTTCGCGGCAATGGTGAACAACTGACCGGACGGCTGCTCAGGGCCCAGCCCGAATGCGTGAATTTCGCCGCCCCGGTCGCTAATAAGCGCATAGTCGGTCGCATGCGCCGGGCTGTAATACAGGATCGCTCCGACCGGAGCCCTATCGTGTCGAAGGTTGGGTCAGCGCTCCGGCGCGGGATGGGGTAGCGGCGAGGGACAGTGATCCGTCCCAGCTGACGGCTGAAGCGCGATAGGTCGAGTCGACCACCTATCGTTCCCACTGACTCTGCGGCGACCCGGGTGTAGCGAAACGTCGGACGCGCCGCAACATCTGCGAGTAGGCCAAGAAGGCGGTCCGCCGCGGCCAGGGACGCCCTGAGCCTGGCCCCGGCCGCGAGATCGTCAAGTACCGGGTCCCCGCTCATCGGGCTTGCTGAGGTTCCCGGCTTGGGGGATGACCCGATCTGCTAACGAAAGGTCCAGGGCATCGACCAGAGCCCCCTCATCCTCGCCGGCGCTCGGGAGCCGAAGCGCTAGCTGCCGGTAACTAAGCCTGGATGCACCGCCTGAGCCCTGCCCCGGGGGTTTTGGTTTGACCATGGCTGTCACGTGGCGGTGCCATGGTCCTGTGCCGGCGAAAAGACACGACTGAACAAGGGTTCTTGCGCACTGGCTGGTTGTCAGCGTCGAGGTAATGGGGGCGGGACGCCAGGCCGTCGTTACCTCAGCCCGGTGCGGCAACCGGCAACGCCCGGATATTGGCCAGGGCTTGCTTGAACTGGTGGGCCCAGGGCCAGTGCAGCGGGGCGCGAAGTGTCGGTGTGCCGGAGCGGTTGACCAGGCGCCCCGCCACGCAGACGAGCCGTGCCCGCAGGGTCGCGACCACGGTGAGCTCCCCAGCGGGGTGGACCTGGCCGACCATGGCGGCCCAGCGGCACAGGTCGTGGGCCAGCACCGAACAGGCCAACCAGGCGCCGTTGGCGTTGAAGTTCCCCGAGGGACAGTGCTCCAGGCCCGAGCCTTCTTTGATGTCCCTGATGGCCAGCTCGACGGTGGCGTGCTCGCGGTGGAAGCGGTCAACTTCGACCGCCGGGCCGGCCAGGTCGGTCAAGAACCCGTTGTGGCGCCAGCCCGGGAACAGGGCCTGTTGGGCGGCGTCGGCCAGCCGGGTGCGGCGCACGATGAGCCGGCGGCCGCCATAATCGGCCTCGGCCACCTCCGCGATGCCGTCGGGGGTGTAGGCGATGCGGGCCCAGGCGGTCTCCTCGATGCTGGAGATGGCCCTGGCGACGGCGCTGTTCGCGCAGCGCACGGCCATGGTGTAGCGCACGTCGAGCCGGCCCAGGGCGGCGATGGTGGCGTTGGACCAAAAGCCCGAGTCGAAGCGCATGGACCATCTCACCGGCCGCCCCGGCCCGACGGACGCGGGCCACCAGCTCCTCCACGAAACGCTTGGCACCCCGGGAGGTGTTGGCCGAGCCTTTGCGCATACGGGCGTGCAGGACCTCTCCCGTGCCCGCCCGCACGGCCAAGATGGGGTGGTAGCCGAGCACCTTGGTGTAGCCGTAGGCGGCACCGGACTTGGCCTTGCCGTAGACCTCGCAAATGGTGGAGTCGACGTCCACCACCAGGCGCGAGCTGCCCGGGCCGGTGCCAAGCGCCCACGCCCGGCGCAAGCTCTCTGAAATGACGGCGTCCAACTGGCGGACGTGGCCGAAACTGAACCCTCGCAGGAAAGTCCCAAGCGTCGAAGGGGCCATGACCCGGTGCCCAAGTACCTTGCCGGTCGCTCCCGAACGCAAGCGGTCGGCGTGGCCGATGTGGCTGGCCCCGGCGACCATGGCGTGCACCAGGGTCAAGACCTTGCGGCCGGGACGAAAACCACCAGCACGGTCTGTGAAACGGACCATGGTGTCGACCAGCGCCTCCAGGCCCAGGCGGGACGCCAACGTCGCCACCACCATCAGCCCGGCGTCGGCCACCAGTCCCGGGTCGTCGAAGGTCACCTGCGTGCGGTCCAGACCGCGCGATACTGGCTTCACTGAAAGTGAANNTCCTGGCAATTGGACGATTGGGACTTTAGACATCACAATTGTCGCAGGTCAGGAGGCCTTTCACGCGGATGGGCGGCCTACAATCCTGTCACCGGGCGGTGTTCTCAGGCTAAGGCGCCGCTGGCCCCGAGCCAGATCGACACGGGTGGGGTTCGGGCTGCGCCCTTTGCACACCCTTTCTTGCTTGGTCACCTTCCAGCCAACTTGGCCGAACGCGGCCAGGACATCATCGATGGTGCTCACCGCGGTGATCGCATTCGAGTCATCGACGGTGTAACGAAGACGGCGCGGTCGCGCTCAACGGGCTCGGTATAGTAGTAATGGCGGTCTTCAATGATCAGGTTCTCGCGTAGAAGCCGTT
>PMLI01000455.1 GCA_003158835.1 Acidimicrobiaceae bacterium | reverse complement strand
GTAGGCCGTACCGGGGGCTCACTGAAGAGCGGGGGGGGCAAGAGGCGGAGCGGCTGGCCGATGAGGTGGGCTGGGCCCGCTAACGGAGAAAGTCGATGGGCCGGAACGGGCCACCCAACACCGATGTCGGCGTCTGGGCCCCGAGGATCTGCTCGAGCACGGTGGCGTAGATCTTGCGGAAGTCCGTCGTGAAGATGAGGTTGCCGTACGGGTCGAGCTTGGTGAAGCTCGGGGTGGCCCCGTAGAAGCCGCCCTTTACGGCCGGGCCGACGGCGAGGACGACGCTGGCTGAACTGTGGTCCGTCCCGCCGCTGGCGTTCACCCTGGGCGTGCGGCCGAACTCGCTGCAGATAACGATCACGGGGCTCTTGCCCGGTGCCGCCGTAGGGAACGCGCTCATGAACCCCGTGACGGCGGCGTCGAGCGAGGCAAGCATCCCGGCGTGGGTGTCGGCCTGGTTGGAGTGGGTGTCGAAGCTTGCCCAGCTGACGCTGTAAACGCTGGTCGGAAGGCCGTAGCTGATCAGCTCGGCCACGATGTCGAGCTGGGTGCCGATGTCGCCGGGGTTGCTGCCTGCGGGCGCGGCCGGGGGTCGCTCCTTGGCCAGGGCGGCGGCCGCCTTGCTGCCGACCTTCATCAGGTTCCCGCCGGAGTTCGCCTGACCGGCCTGCAGACCGGGCTCACCCGGGTAGGTGCTCATCAGCTGCTTGTACGCTCCGCTAAAGGCGGGGTTCTGACCGGGGAGTTGGGCGCCGGCCGAGGTCGAGTCGACCACCGAGCTGGCCTGTTGCTTGTAACCGACCAGGGCGGGAGGAAGTGTCGGCCCGACCGACAGGGCCCGGAGTATGTCGGTGCCGGTCGTGTCGTGCCAGCGGCCGAGCCAGCCCGCGTCCGGGTCGGCGGAGAGGCGGGCGGTCTGCCATATCGTCTGGGACGCGAAGTGGCTGAAGTTGGGGTTGGGGTACTCGACCCCGCTGATAATGGCGACCTTTCCCGCCTTCCACAGCGAGTGCAGCCCGGCGAGCGAGGGGTGGAACCCGAGGCGTCCCGACTCGTCGCTGCCCAGCGGGAGCACCTGTTCGCCCGGGATGGCCAGTCCCGGACGCCAGTCCCGGTAGATCCCTCTCTCGTAGGGGATGACGGTGTTCAGCCCGTCATTGCCGCCGTACAGGGTGCAGAGCACGAAGGGGCCGTTGCGCGCCACGGTGGACGCCGACGCTTCGGCCATGCTCAGCAGCGAGCTCAGGCCGGTGAACCGGACCAGACCGGTCGTCACGCCGCCGCCGAGCACGCCGGTGAGGAACTGCCGCCGGTCGAGTGCCAGGGTCACGAGGTCTCCTTCATCATTTCATTAAATGCAAGGTCATCAAATTCAGGCTTCAATTCATGGCGAATTCGGGCGACAACAGGGCGAGGGTCACGATCTGCTGGGCCGGCCACGCGCCCGAATTCTGGCGCAGCGAAAGCGCCAATGAGGTGACGGCCGAGCGGGTCCGGTGGGACACCTTCGGCAGGCCAATCAACGACAGGGCGGCAGTGACCTGGTCGGCGGGGTGGCCGTCGCCGTTTTCGAGGGCGGTCAGATTGGCCACGCCGGCCAGGTTGGATGCGAGCTGCAGGTAACCGGCGGCGGCTCCGGTCGATTGCCAGTACTCGTTCCATCCCCAGCCGCCTACCGAGGGGGGCGCGAATGGGACCTGGCCTATGGCGCCCAGCAGCCCCTGCAACGCGCTGGGGGAAAAAGGCGCCGTCGTGAGACCGAGGACGCGCAGGGCGCCGACGAGCAGCTCGATGGGCTGCTTGACCAGGCCCTGCATGGCCTGGGCGGAGACGAAAGCGGGGTGGTGGAACATGGCCGCCAGCAGGTTGGTGATGTTGAGGTCCTTGGCGTAGCCGTGGACAAAGTCCTGGACGATCGGGTCACCGGGGCTGACCGGGTAGGCCAGCCAGCTCCATAGCCGGGCGACGACCCAGCGGTGGGACGCCGGCTCGTGGGTGACGATGTGGACGATGTCCTCGCCCATGAAGCGCCCGGTCCGGCCGAGGAAGTGCTTGACCCCGTTGTCGTGGTCGTACGAGTTGAAGAAAAACCCGCCCGACACCGTGTCCAGCTCCCAGCCCGTGAAAGCGCGGGCACCCTGGATGACGTCTTCCTGGGTGTAGTTGCCGATGCCCATCGCGAAGCGCTCCATGAGCTCACGGGCGAAGTTCTGGTTAGGGGCGTTGCGGTGGGAGGTGCCGGCGTCGAGCCATATCAGCATGGCCGGGCCCTTGGCGACGGCCTGGACGAGCGTCTCGAAGTTGCCCGGTCCCCGCGTCCGGAAGATCTGGTTCTGGGCGTACATCATGTAGGCCCAATTGACCTTGGTTATCGACGTCGGGAACTGGCAGTGCAGCAGCCACGTCAGCTTCTCCCGCAGCGGCGTGCCTGTCACCACCATCCGCTCCAGCCACCACGTCACCAGGTTGGTGTACTCCTCCCACCCGTTGTAGTAGTAGCCGGGGACGCTGGACTCGGGGAGAGTGGTGAGGTGGGGGAGCGGCACGGCATCCCCGGCCCGGTCCGCTCCGCTCAGGCCGGCCAGCAGCCCGTCCACGAGGTCGGCCCAGCTCTTATGGGAAAGATCATCGAGCTCGGCCGGGGTGGCCCCGAAGCCGGCCCGTCGGTAGAGGTGCGCCACGAGCGCGGGGTTCGTCGCCACGCTTAACATTATCGACTGTGTGAGGTCGACCTAACTCGTAGGGTGGTAGTTCTGGAAAAGGNNGGCGTCGAGGGTGAGCTGGAAGTGGCAGTCTGGCTGGCGATGGAAGTCGCCCTGGTGACCGGCCGGTCCATGCCGGCGCCGGACCTGGAGATGCCGCTGTTGGTCGCCGCTCTGGACGGTCGAGGGGTGCGAGGCGTCGTGG
>PMLI01000251.1 GCA_003158835.1 Acidimicrobiaceae bacterium | reverse complement strand
GCGTCATTGTCATGACCGCTTCGCCCGAACAATCCATGGCGCGGGAGAAAGGCGACCTGCCGGTGGAAGGGGTGACCGGATCCATTATGAACGAGAAATGGCTGTCGCAGTTCAAAGAAAACATTCTCCAAACCTGCGGACGGCTTGAGAAAGATTTTAGAATTTTTCAGGTGGATACCTCCCAAAACGGGGCAAAAAACAACCGGGAAAAGACGGCGGAAAAGGTGGCTGGCATTGTCCTTGATCTGATCGCCGAACAATTGGAAGAGGACATCCTCTGCGCGGCAAAGGCGGAGATGGTTGGATTTTTTTCCGGGAAGGATTGCGTCACTGGGAAAGCCGCCACGGCCGTTGCCGGTTATTTCGTCAAGAGTGGCGCTTATATCCAGCGCGCCAAGGCGGAAGGCTCAAAGGACTTGGTGCAGGCCCTGCCCATCGTCATCGTGAGAAATAAAAGCGGACGCGTTCTGCAACTGCGCCGCCGTGAGAAGTCTCCAGAGAATCCGCTGAATGACCGGATTGTCATATGGGCGGGCGGTCATGTTCGCAAAGAGGACGCCAACAACGGCAACTCTCTGATCCACGGCGCTTTGCGGGAATTGCATGAAGAACTGCGCCTCAGCCTGGAAGCGGAATCCTTGCAGCTTGTCGGAGCCATTTATTCCGACCTGGGCGGGTCCACTTCCAAACACGTGGCGTTGGTTTACCAGTGGACAGCCGGGAGCGACGATGTTGACATCGTTTTGAGCGGAACGGAGTTCTTCGAACGGCGGGGAACTTCTTTGAGCGGAAAATTTGTCGAGGTGAAGGATCTCATTGCAAGCCTGTCGAAACCCGGCCAGACTCTGGAGCCGTGGTCGGAACTCATTGTGCGGGAAATTCTGGGCGCGGGTGGCGGAACCGCTGGCCGGCTTTTGCTATAGCTTATGGATTTTTTGAAACATTTGTCACCAGATCAGCAATTCGTCCTCTTCAGCGCTCTGAAGGTGGCCGGCGTGTTTGCGGTGGTGATGCCCTTCGTCGCCTACGCCGTCCTGGCCGAACGCAAAATTGCCGCGGCGATTCAGGACCGTCTCGGACCCAACCGGGTGGGGTGGTTCGGCATCTTCCAGCCGGTGGCCGACGGCGTGAAAGCCTTCCTGAAGGAGGATTTTACGCCCGCCCACGTCCGCAAAGCCTATTTCTGGCTGGCCCCGATGATCGTGATGATTCCCTCCCTGCTGACCATGGCGGTGATTCCGTTCGGCTCGCAGATTGGAGGCCAGAAGATGGTCATCGCCGATCTGAACGTGGGGATACTTTATACCTTCGGCATTGTTTCGCTGGGCGTTTATGGCATTGTGCTGGCCGGCTACGCTTCCAATTCCAAGTATCCGTTCCTGGGGGGAATCCGTTCCAGCGCCCAGATGATCTCGTACGAGGCTGCCCTCGGCCTCAGCGTCGCCACGGTCGTCGTCCTGAGCGGTTCGCTGCACACCAGCGCCATAGTCGCCGCCCAGCACGGCGGGTTCCTGTACCACTGGAACATCATTCGGGGCTTCGGGGCCCCGGCCGCGATCTTCTTCATCGCCATTACGGCAGAAATGACGCGGCCCCCCTTCGACCTCGTCGAAGCGGAGGAGGAACTGGCGGGGGGCTTCAACCTCGAGTACTCGTCCATCGGTTTCGCGCTGTTCTACCTGGCCGAGTACATGGCGCTCGTCACCAACTCGGCCATCTTCACTACCCTTTTCCTGGGCGGCCCCGATGGCCCCCGCATCGCCGGGCACTCCATCGGCCCGGTGTGGTTCGCCATAAAGGTGCTCGTCCTGTTGTACATCTACGTCTGGATCCGGGCTACTCTGCCCCGCCTGCGCTACGACCAGCTCATGGACCTGGGCTGGAAGCGGCTCATCCCCGGGTCCCTAGCCCTCCTGCTCATCGTGGCCGGAGCCCGTGTCGGCTGGCGTTACGGGCTGCTGGCCCTCTCGGGCAGCCTGATCGCCTTCGTCGTGCTGGTCCGGGCCATCGAAGTCGGCCAGGAGCACCGGGAAGAAGAAGGTGCCCTGAACGAGATGGAGGCCCCATGAGCTTCTTGGACCAGAGCCGGTTCGTCTCGTTTTTCAAGGGCTTCCTGGTAACCGGCAAGCAGCCGGTGAAGCCGAAGGTGACCATCCAGTACCCTGAGCACAAACGCCCCAAGCCCGAGCGCGCCCACGGTCGCCACGTGCTCAACCGCTACGAAGACGGCATGGAGAAGTGCATCGGTTGCGAGCTGTGCGCGGGCGTGTGCCCGGCCCACTGCATATACGTTCGGGGAGCGGACAACCCGCCCGATGCACCGGTGTCGCCCGGCGAGCGGTACGGCTTCGTGTACGAGATCAATTTCCTGCGCTGCATCCACTGTGACCTGTGCGTCGAGGCCTGCCCCACCGAGGCGATAACCGAGTCCAAGCTGTTCGAGTTCTCTTTCACCAACCGCGACGACGCCATCTACACCAAGGCGGAGCTGGTGGTGGACGACTCGGGCCTGCCCCAGGTTCTGCCGTGGGAGGACTGGAAGCCGGGCGACGACGAAAACACTTCTGCCTGGGTGCGCGCCACGTCACCTTCGGGGCGGGCCGATCTCGAGGGAACGCCGCTCTGGTCGGGTGAGCTCGGCTACGGCGTCCGTCCCGCCCAGGCCGGCCAGTCGGATCCGCAGGCGGCCGACGTGCCGGCTGATTTCGACATCTCGGTGCGCGAGGTGGCGGCGGCGGAACTGAAGGGCGTGGGCGTGAGCACGGTCATACCTGTAAGGCGACCGGGCGGGGCCAATCCGCCAGGTCCCCGGTGAGCCTCGTGGCCGTTACCCTCGTGGCCGTGACGCACCTGGCCAGCGCCTCGGCGTGGGCCCTTTACGCCGTCGGCGCCATCATGGCCCTGGCCGGGGCGGCCGGCGTAATCCTGCAGCGCAACCCGGTGCACTGCGCCCTCGCTCTGGTCACCACCATCTTCGGCATCGCCCTTCTCTTCATCGACGAGGGCGCCGACTTCCTGGCCGCGGTCCAGGTCATCGTCTACGCCGGCGCCATCGTCATCCTTTTCCTGTTCGTGATCATGCTGCTCGGCGTCGACCGCAGGGAGACCCGCGTCCAGGAGAAGCTGAAGAGCCTGACGCCCGCCGCCATCGTGGTCGGGGTGGTCGCCCTGGCCGAGCTCTTGCTGCTCGTACGCGTCCACTACTGGGCCACCGGCACCAAAGCCGCCGCCGGAGCCCTCAACGGGCCGGGCGAAAACGTGCAGAAAATCGGTCAGAGCATCTTCACCGCCTACCTCCTCCCGTTTGAAATGACGTCGGCCCTGCTCGTCATCGCCGTCGTCGCCGCCGTGGTGCTGGTGCGGCGGGCCACGCCGGCCACGCCCCGGGCCGAGCGCAAAGCGGGACCGGGACGAGAACCGGTCCGGCCCGCCCCCGGGCCGGCGGGGGCGCCCCACCAGGCGCCAGCGGCTGAGCGAGGACCGGTGGCTGAGCCCCGCTCCGCCGCCGAGCAGTCGAGCTCCCCGGAAAGGGCGGCCCGATGACCGTACCCGGTCCCTGGTACCTCGTCCTGGCGGCCTGCCTGTTCGGCATCGGCGCCACCGGGCTACTGGTGAGGCGCAACATCCTGGTCATGTACATGTGCATCGAGCTCATGCTCAACGCCGTCAATTTGACCTTCGTGACGTTTTCCCGCATGCTCAACGACCTTGGTGGTCAGGATGCCGTTTTCTTCGTCCTCGTGGTCGCAGCCGCTGAGGTGGTCGTGGGGCTCGGCATCATCGTGGCCATCTACCGGCGGCGCACCGGTGCCACCGCCGACGACGTCAGCTCGTTGAAAGGCTGACGAGCCATGGTCAACGCCGCCTACGCCATCGTCGCCTTCCCACTGCTCGGCTTCATCATCAACCTGGTTTCCGGGCGGCGCCTCGCTGAGCCCACGGCCGGCTGGGTGGGGGCCCTGGCCGCGGCTGGTTCTTTCGTGTCCGCTCTCATCGTCTGGGTGACGATGCTGGGCCGGCCCGCCACCGGCCGCGTCTCCGACCTGACGATATTCACCTGGTTCCCCGTAGCCGGCCTCCATGTCAACGCCGGGATCCTGGTCGACCCGCTGTCCATGACCATGGCCTTGTTCGTGACGGGGGTCTCGACCGCCATTCACTTGTACTCCATCGGTTACATGCACCGGGACCCCGGCTTCGACAGGTTTTTCGTCTACCTCAACCTGTTCCTCTTCTCGATGGTCGTCCTCGTCCTGGCCGACAACTTCCTCTTCTCCTTCCTGGGCTGGGAGGGCGTGGGCTTCTGCTCCTACGGCCTCGTAGGTTTCTGGTTCCAGCGCCAGACCGCCGCCGTCGCCGCCAAGAAGGCGTTCGTGACCAACCGCGTCGGCGACGTCGGTTTCCTGCTCGCCATGTTCTTGATGTTCGCCCACTTCAGTTCTTTGAACTACTCCTCCGTGCTCGGGACGCTTTCGCACGGCCAGGCCACGGGGCTGCTGGCCGGCGCGCCAGGCGCAATAAACGGCACCACGGCGACAGCCATAACGCTGCTGCTGTTCCTGGGCGCGGTCGGGAAGTCGGCTCAGATCCCCCTCTACATCTGGCTGCCCGACGCCATGGAGGGCCCGACCCCGATCTCGGCACTCATCCATGCCGCCACCATGGTCACGGCGGGCGTTTACCTGATGGCGCGCGTCGCCCCCCTGCTCCACTACGCCCACACCACGTCGTGGGTCGTGGCCTGCGTGGGTGCCGGGACCGCCTTGCTGGCCGCCACGATCGCGTGCGGGCAGGACGACATCAAGAAGGCGCTGGCGTACTCGACGGTCTCCCAGCTCGGCTATATGTTCCTGGCCGTGGGCGCCGGCGACTACGTCGATGGCGTCTTCCACATGCTCACGCATGCCTTTTTCAAGGCCCTCCTCTTCCTGGCGGCGGGCGCCGTTATCCACGCTCTAGCCGACCGCCAGAACATGAAGGAAATGGGTGGGCTGCGCAAATACCTGCCCATCACGGCCGCCACCTTCGGAGTGGGCTGGCTGGCGATCTCGGGCATACCGCCCCTGGCGGGCTTCTGGTCCAAGGACGCCGTCCTGTCATCCGCCTGGCAGATGAACAAGATCCTCTGGGCCATAGGCGTCTTCACGGCCGGCCTGACGGCTTATTACATGAGCCGCCAGTTCGCCCTCGTCTTCACAGGCCAGGCCCGCTGGAACGAAGCCCGGCCGGCGGCCATGCCGAACCACGGGGCAGGCGGGGCAGGCGGGGCAGGCGGGGCCGAGGCAGGCGAGGCCGGGACGGGACTGCCGGCCCCGGCCCACGCCCAGGACCGCCCCCGGGACCCCACCTGGACCATGTCCGTGCCCCTGGTCGTGCTCGCCATCGCCGCCGTGCTGGGCGGTGGCATCAACTTCCCCGCCTGGCACATGGACTTCTTGTCACGCTTCCTGGGCCCCCTGTTCCCCACGGCCACCGCCATCACCATAAGCACCGGTACCAAGTGGGCGCTCTCCGTGGTGACCACGGCAGTGGCGCTGACCGGCCTCGCCTTGGGCCTGTCGGTCTGGAAGACCGCCGTGCACCCCCGGCTGGAGCCAAGTTTCCTGCGCCGGGCCTGGTACTTCGACGACCTTGTGTCGGCCGTCGTTTCGGGGCCGCTGCGCCTGGCGGCGGCGGGGCTCGCCTTCGTCATAGACAGACGGGTCGTCGACGGTTTGGTGAACGGCACCGCCCGGGCTCTCGGCCTTTCCGGGCGGGCACTCCGTCGCCTGCAAAACGGCTACCTGCGCACTTACGCTCTGGGTATCGGCGTGGGCCTGGTCGTGCTCTTGGCCTACTTGACCTTCCGGGTCGGTAACTGAGCCATGGGCTTCCCCGTCCTGGACATAATCATCTTCCTGCCTCTGGGCGCGGCCATACTCGTGGCCCTCCTCCCGAAGTCGACGCCGAAGAGCGTGGTCAGGTGGCTCGGGCTCGGGGCGGCAGTGGCGGAGCTCGCCCTGGTGCTGTGGATGGTCATCGCCTTCAAGACGGGCAACGCCAATGCCGGCTTCCAGTTCACCAGCCATCAAGCGTGGTTGAGCCCGCTGAGCGTGGCCTGGTACCTGGGCGTCGACGGCATATCACTGTTCCTCGTCGCCATGACGGCCCTACTTTTCCCCATCGCCATGGCGAGCCCCCCCGGAGAGCGCTCGTCGCGGTCGTACCTGGGCTGGATGCTCCTGCTCGAGTCCGCCTGCATGACCACGTTCCTGTCCCTTGACGCCTTCTTGTTCTTCGTGGCCTTCGAGGTCACCCTCGTGCCCGGCTACTTCCTGATCGTCAACGGGGACGGTCCCCGCCGCGGGTATGCGGCCACCAAGTTCTTCCTCTACACCTTCGCCGGTTCGGCTTTTCTGTTCGTCGGCATCCTCGCCACGTACCTGCTCGCCGCCGCCCATGAGCCCTCCGGCACCAAGGCCTCCTTCGACATCATTGCCCTGGCCCGGGGAGCGGTCCACCTCCCGGTGGCTGACCAGGAGCTGCTCCTGCTGGCCTTTGGCGTCGCCTTCGCCGTCAAGATGCCGCTGGTCCCGTTCCACACCTGGATGCCCGATGCCTACACCCAGGCTCCCACGGGCGGCTCGATGGTGCTGGCCGGCATCCTGTTCAAGCTCGGTGCCTACGGCATCTTGCGCTGGGGCATCTTCCTCTTCCCGCGGGCGGCGGTGAACCTGGCGCCGCTGGCGCTCACGCTCGCCGCCCTCGGCATCATCTGGGGCTCGGTCGTGGCCGCCATGCAACGCGACCTCAAGCGCCTGGTCGCCTACGGGACAGTGGCCGGGGTCGGGTTCATCGTGATCGGGCTTTTCGGTTTCACCACCGAGGGGATCACGGGCGGCATCGTCGAGATGGTCAACCATGGCCTGTCCACCGGGGCGCTGTTCCTGCTAGTCGGGATGGTCTGGGAACGTCGGCGGACCTACAGTTTCTCCCATCTCGGGGGCCTGCAGAGCGTCGCTCCCATCCTGGGCTGGGTCTTCATGGCCGTCATCATGAGCGACATCGGGCTGCCGGGCCTCAACGGTTTCATCGGCGAGCTCCTGGTGCTGCTCGGCACGTTCATAACTCACCGCTGGTGGGCGGTGGTGGCCACGATGGGTGTGGTACTCGGCGCCGTTTACCTGCTGTGGGCCTACCAGAGAGTCTTTCACGGCCCCGCCCAGGCCATCAACCAGGGCGTGCGGGACATGACCTGGGCCGAGAGAGCGGCGGTGGCCCCGCTGCTGGCCGGCATCATATTCATCGGCGTGTACCCCCAGCCCGTGTTGAGCCGGATCCAGCCTGCGGTCGATCACCTCGTCGCCCACATCGAGTACGCCGACCCGAGCTTCAAGATCCCGCCTTCGGGCGTCGGGCATGGCACTTTCGCCGTGCCCGCCGACCAGGTCGTCGACGTGCCCGCGGCCACGGCCACGACCGCAACGGCGGCTAGCACGGGAGGTAACCCATGACGGAGGCCGTTCAATTGGCGGCGGGGGCCGATTGCACCATCAATTCCGTCACGGCGAACATCGCCGGGCTGTGCAGCGCCAAGGGCTCCATCTCGATAGCCGTCAGTTACGCCTCGATAATGCCTCTGCTGGTACTGGGCGGGGGCGCTCTCGTCATCTTGCTCGCTTCAGCTGTGATGCCCAAGCGTCGTTACCCGGGACTGTGGACGGTGCTCACGGCGCTGATCGGAGCGGGAACGGTTATCGACGGTCTGGTGCAGTGGAGCGACCTCAACACTTTCACCGGCGTGCCGTTAACGCTCGGGGACCAGATCATCTACGACCACTTCAGCGCTTTCTTCGTCATATTGGTTGGCTGCGCCACCACCATCGGGGCCGCCATTTCGGACAGTTACCTGGTGCGCGAAAACCTCGACGGGCCGGAACCCTACATCCTCATGCTGCTGTGCTCGGCTGGCGCCGTGCTGATGGCCGAGGCGGCCGGCCTGATCAGCCTGTTCCTAGGCCTGGAGATCCTGTCCATATCGCTCTACACGATGTCGGCCTACCACCATCGCCGGGCCGCGTCCGGCGAAGCCGGCCTCAAGTACTTCATTCTCGGCTCTTTCTCCTCTGCCATTTTCATTTACGGGGCCGCCCTAATTTACGGGGCCACCGGTTCGACGCAGTACGTGGAGATATTCAGCTTCCTCGTCGCCAACACGCTTGTACACGCCGGAGTCCTCCTGGCGGGGATGGGCCTGGTGATAGTCGGCCTGGGCTTCAAGGTCGCGGCCGTACCCTTCCATTTCTGGTCGCCTGATGTCTACCAGGGCGCTCCCACGCCGTTTGTGGGCTACATGGCCGCGGTGGCCAAGGCGGGCGGCTTTGCCGCCCTGGTACGGGTGCTCATGCTGGCGCTGCCCACCGAAGCGGCAAACTGGCGGCCCATCATCTGGGTGCTGGCGACTGCGTCCGTACTCGTCGGTTCCGTGCTCGCCCTGGTCCAGTCCGACCTCAAGCGCATGCTGGCTTACTCGTCGGTGAGCCAGGCCGGGTACGTGCTCATAGGCCTCCAGGCGGGCACCACCCAGGGCATGACAGCCGTGTGCTTCTACCTGTTCACCTACACCTTCATGGTGGTCGGGACCTTCGCCGTGGTCGGCGTCCTGCAGGGCCGGGGCGAGGCCCGCAACGACTTGAGCTCGGTGCGGGGACTGGCGTCGCGTAGCCCGTGGCTGGCCGGTGCCATGCTGGTCCTGCTCCTGGGACAGGCCGGTATACCCCTTACGAGCGGCTTCCTCGGTAAATGGGTCGTCATATCGGCGGTGATCGCCAAGGGCCAGTACGCGCTGGGGTTGATCGGGATGCTAGGAGCGGCCATCGCCGCCTTTTTCTACCTGCGCGTCGCCTTTCTGATGTTCATCCCGGCCGGAGCGCGAGCTGCGTCCACCCTGGAAGCGGGCGCGCCGGAAGGTGAGGACGAGGCCGAAGCCGCCTATGGGGGGTCCGACTTCCAGACCATAGCAGCGGCAGGCCTATCTGGCCGGGACTCGGCCCTGGCACTACGCGCCCCGCCCGCCATCAGGCTGCGGGTCCCGGGGGCAACGGCCGCCGTGCTGGCCGTTTGTGTCGCGTTCACGATTTTCGCCGGCGTCTCCACACCGGTCCTGTCGCTGGCCCACACGATCACACTTCCCTGGGCGCCCTAGACCCGAGTTCGCCCCCGGTCAGCCCACCGCCGTCGTGGGATCCGTCACCTGCGCTTCGAAAATGATGGCCCCGTTGGCGTCGTCGCGCACCAGGAAGAGGAAGGGGTGGTCGAAAACGATCGATACCGGCGGGGGAGCCGGCATGGCCGTCGGCGCCAGCCCTCCTCCGGTTGCGGCCGACGCCTCCGTCCCCTTCTCGCTCACGTTGACCTGAGCATCGTGCACTACGAACGACAGCTGCAACGGTCGCGGCGACAGCAGGCTGAAATTGGCCTCCCGGCTGAAGGCTTGGCTCATCCCCATGTCGCTCAGCACCTGATTGAGCCGGAGGGAGGTCTTGAGCTCGAACTTCGGCAATTTGATCTGAGCTCTCTGGCGCGCCAGCCCGGAAACGGTCCGGTTGAGCCCGGCCGGGCTCAACCGGCTTTCGAACGCGCCCAGCTGGCCCAGCGGAGGCATCAGGACGACCGCCGACAGATCTTCGCCCTTGTAGGGCAGCTCAGCCACGTCGAGAGCGGACGTGGCTGACACGGGCACGTACAGCGGTTCGGAGGCGGACATCATGGGGACCTTCGTAGAGTTCCCCGGGGAAATATGGAACGGGCCCCGAGCCGTGAGAGAAGGGTCGAAGGGGGTCTCCCACGGGGCGTTCATGTAGACGGCGTCCACCAACACGGCGACCACATTCTGGAGTTCGGACGGCGTGAGCAGGTTTGTTATGTGGCCGGCGGTTCGGGAAGCGACCCAGTTGTCAATGGCCCGGGCTGATCCCGCCGGATCCTGGGCCAGGTCCTGCTCCTGGACGCCGGCGGCGAAATCCCCGGCCAGCATTTGGAGGTACGTAGAGCGCACCGGGAAGCCGGTCTGGAGCCACAGCTGGTTGGCCGTGTCGAGCGCGACGTGGTCGTGTTTGGCTTGGCGAGACAGGGTGCCGTTCAGTAGGTGCCAAGCCTGGGCCTGCTGCTGCGGCGACATGCTCCGCGCACGAAGCGCCTGTGCTATGCCCGATGCCGTCGTGCCGGCGGCACCCGGCTCCACCATGGCCAGCAGGGTGGCGACGCTCGAAGGTGACAGCACCAGGTTGGGCAACCCCGGCGCCAGCCGGTGCAGCAGTTCGAGTGCGAACGCCTGCTCGGCACTGCTGACGGCCTGCTCGGCGCCACTCAGGGCCGGTAGCGTCCCGCTGCCCTCCGGTACGGCCGAGGCTGAGCTGCTCAGGCCAGCCAGGGCCACGGCGCCGGCCAGGGCCGAGGCGGCGGCCTTGCCCCCAAATCGGCGACCAGATCGACGACCAGATCGGCCACCGGCTCCAGGACCGCCCCGGCCAGAACTCAGCCAACATCGCATCGCCCGCAGCCTAGTGCCGCTAACTGGCGGCCCCGGCACCGGCCGCCTCGACCTGGCGCTGGGCCGACGGGACCAGGAAGCGCCCGATAAGGGGGAGTTCCCAGAACGACTCGGCCCGGGCCACGGCGAGCGCGATCGGCAGTGCGTGCTCGGGGGAGTCGTAGACCGCATAACGGGGTTGCCAGTCGGGGTCGAATTTGGCGTTGAAACGCCACAACGACTCGATCTGCATCGAACCGTTCATGCGGCGCACCAACCACGCCTGTACCCGCTGGGGCAGCCCGTCC
>PMLI01000204.1 GCA_003158835.1 Acidimicrobiaceae bacterium | reverse complement strand
AGCCGTCCCTGTCGCCCGGGTCGCCCGGGTAAACGTTGATGTCGTCGCTCACGGCCGCGCCCCTCCCTCCGCCAGGTCATGGGCGGCGCGACCGAAGACGTCCTGGCTCGAGGCCGAGGCGCGCAGCCTCTGCAGGCCCCGGCGGACACGGGTCTTGGCCGTCCCGAGGGGGACAGCCTCGACCTTGCTGATCTCGGCCGCCGTGTAGCCGTAAACGGCCGCCATGACCAACGCCCGGCTCTGTTCGGGCGGCAGCGATGCCAGGGACTTGGACAGGCGGGCCCGGAGATCGGAGGACTCGGCCTTGTCCTCGGGCGACGCTCCCCCGCTGGTGAGGTTGGCCCACATGGAGTCGGCCGGGTCGGTCACGACCGGGCGCCGCAGGCGCAGGGCGTCGACGGCCAGGTTACGGGTTATGGTGAGGATCCAGGTCCCCACCGTNNGCCAGGCCCGCAGGAAAGCCTCTTGAGCGATGTCCTCCGCCAGGGCAGCATCGCCCACCATGCTCAGGGCCAGGCCGAAGACGCGCCGTTGGTAACGGCGGACAAACGCCACGCCGGCGCGTTCGTCGCCGACGCCCATGCCGGCCAGAAGGGCCTCGTCGGACGCACCGGCCTCCCCGGTGCCTTTACGGCTCACGTACGAGGTACGTAGCGGGGCCCGGAAGAGATTGCCGCCGCCACCACCGTCCGGCCCCGGATAATGGGACGGTCCGAAGATCCCGCCCGCCTAGTGTTCCCTAACCCCGGTACGGCCGGCGTCACGACGTCGCCGGACCGGTCACCCGAAGGAGCCATGCCATGAAAGATACGACGCCCGACGCCCCCAGACCGGGACGGCGGCGCCGGCCTCCCCGGGCACGTGCGGGCGCCTATGGCACCGCGGTGGCCGCGCTGGGCCTCGGGATGGTGCTGGCCATGACGGCCGGCCCTGTCTCGGCCGGCCNNGTCTCGGCCGGCCCTGTCTCGGCCCGCCCTGTCTCGGCCGGTGCCCGCTTGCCGGCCGAGATCGGCGACAAGGTCGTCGTGAAGACGGCCACGGTCCACAAATACGGCAAGGTACTGGTCACCAAGAAGGGACTTGCCCTTTATTACAACAAGGACGACAAGTCGTCGCGCTGGGCCTGCACGGGTGCGTGCCTGCGCGCCTGGCCCCCCCTGACCATCCCCACGGGGGAGACCATCGCGCAGCTGAGCAACGGGGTCAGCGGGCTGGGGACCGTCCCGGGCCTGACCGGGCGCCAGGTCACCTGGGACGGCAAAGCCCTCTACACCTTCAGCCAGGACACGCCGGGCACCGTCAAGGGCGAGGGCATCGCCCAGATCTGGTACGTCGTCCAGCTCTCCCGTGCGCCCGCCCCGGCCACCCGGGGCGGGCACGGCGGGGCGCCCGCCACCACCACGACCACTGCGGGCAACTGGGGTTAACCGGCCGGGTGCGGCGCCGGTCCCTCCACCTGCTTCTCGCTCAGATCCCACAGGCGCGCCCCGACGCCTTCCCGGGTCGCGCCGGCGGGCAGGCCGAACGGCTTCTTGTCGAAGTAGTAGCCCCCGTTGTCGATTTCGTCGTCGGGCGCCTCGGCCAGCCACACCAGCGTCTCGGCCCCCTTGGCCGGAGAACGGGCGAACGGCTTTATCAGCGCCATGGCCAACGCCATGAACGCACCGTTGCCATGGTTGAAATTGGTGGCGACCAGGCCGGGGTGAAAACAGTAGGCGGTCACCCCGGAGCCCTGCGTGCGCCGGGAAAGCTCCGTCGTGAACACGATGTTGGCCAGTTTCGTCTGCCCGTAGCGGCGGAACCCGCGCCCCGGACCGGGCCCCCGGGAATAGGCGACCGTCCCGTCGAGGTCCTCGAACGGGATTTCCGCGTTTTTGCTGGCGTCCGAGGCGGTCGTTATCACCCGGGCGGGAGCGCCGGCGCGCAACTTCTCCAATAGCAACGTCGTCAGCAACAACGGCGCCAGATGGTTGAGCGCCCACGTCTGCTCCACGCCGTCGGCGGTCATGCGCCGGGCCCCGAAGATGGCCCCAGCGTTGTTCACCAGGACGTCCACCCTCTGGTAGCGGGACCCCACCTCGGCCGCCAGGCGGCGGACGTCGGCCTGGGAGCTGAGGTCGGCCACCAGCACGTCGACCACGGGCCCGGGCCCAGCCCCGGCCGCCCCGGAGCGGGCGCGCTCAGCGGCCGTCTCCCCCCGGGCCCGGTCCCGTGCCACCAGGGCCACGTTGGCGCCCCGGGCCACGAGGGCCTCGGCCGCGGCCAAACCGATACCGTTAGTGCCGCCGGTAAGAACGACCTGCTTACCGGCGACCCCGTTGCCTGGCCCAGACTGCACCGGTCTTCCCTCCGTTCCGCCGCTCCTCGAGCTCGCCCAGTTTCAACTGCCGCCGCAACTCGGCCTCGCGTTCGACCATGGTGCTGCGGCCCTCTTCGACGGCGCTGCGCAGGTCGGCGATGGTGGCGACGGCCAAGCCCCGGGCCCGGTCCGCCATCTCGGCTCCCGCCTTCAGCGGCAGCTGGCGGGCGGGGAGGTAACGGGCCAGGCGGCGCCGCGCCTTGCGTTCCACCCACTTCGAGGCCACGAAGCCGGTCGCCAGCCCGGCTCCCAACCAGGTCACCCGCTTGAACATCAGCGCACCCGCTTGAACATCAGCGCCTCGCCCCTTTGGCGGCCGTGGTCTTCCGGGGCGCCCGCCGGGGCTCGGCCCGGGTGCCGGAGCGCACGGCCAGGACCTGGCCCCGGGCCGGCGTACCCCGGCCGACCTGGGCCCGTCCCCGATGGCGGCGGCGGCCGGCGTCCCGGCTGGCAGGAACGAGCTCGACCGGGCCGGCCCGTCTCATCAACCTCAGTCCCCTGGCCACCCCCGAACCCAACGCCACCAGCTTGATGAAGGGGCCGGCCACGGCCCCGCCCACCAGCCGGGAGGCGGAGCCCACCACGTCGCTGATCGCCTCGGCGCTGCCGACCATGCGCTCGACCCGGGCGACTTCCAGCCCGGCCTCGCGGACGGTGGCACCCATTTCGTCCAGCACCTCCCCCGCCTCCCACCTGAGCTCGTCCGCCTCCCGGCGCAGGTCACGGGCCGCGCCCAGCAGCGAGCCGACGGCGACCACCAGGGCCACCACGACCAGGGTGGCGACCACGGTCACACCTACGGCTACGGCGTCGGTAGCAGCCAGCAAAACAGGGCGCATCGGCCCCCCAGCTTAGGCTCCCTCCCCGGCCGCGCCGCCGGCGCCCCCGGGCCCGGAGCCGGCTTGGCGCCGCACGTCCTCGCCCCGGCCGGTCGGCTCCCAATAGGTGCGCCCCCCCAAGTGGCCGGGCCGGTACTGCTGAGCCACCCACCCGCCGGGCTCGTCGTGCGGGTAGACGTAGCCCTGGCCGTGCCCGAGCCGGGCCGCACCCGGGTAATGGGCGTCACGCAGGTGCCGTGGCACGGCCCCCGCCGCCAGGGAGGCGACGTCCTCCCGGGCCCGCCCCAGAGCGGCCGTGACCGAGTTCGATTTGGGGGCGTTGGCCAGGTGGACGACGGCGTGGGCCAGGTTGAGCTGAGCTTCGGGCAACCCGACGAACTCGACGGCCCGGGCCGCGGCATCGGCCACCAGTAGCGACCGGGGGTCGGCCATGCCCACGTCTTCGCTGGCCAGTATGACCAGTCTCCTGGCTATGAACCGGGCGTCCTCGCCTGCCTCTAGCATGCGGGCCAGCCAGTACAGGCCGGCGTCGACGTCAGAGCCCCTGATGCTCTTTATGAAGGCGCTGATGACGTCGTAGTGCTCGTCCTCCCCGTACCGCACCGCCCGGGTGCTGCGGGCGGCTTCGACGTCCGCCGTGACCACCTGGCGGCGGTGGTCGGCTTCGGCCAGGGCGAGGGCGACCTCCAGGCTGTTCAAGGCGGCCCGGGCATCCCCCTCGACCAGCCGGGCCAGCAACTCCAGGGCCTCGTCCTGGGCTCCGGCCTCTTCCCGCCCGAGGGCGCGGCGCAGCAGTACCAGGACGGCCTGGTCGGACAGCGGTTCGAGCCGGAACAGCGTGCTGCGTGACAGCAGGGGCCCGTTCACGGAGAAAAAGGGGTTTTCGGTGGTGGCCCCGATCAAGGTGAGCTCTCCCGACTCCACCGAAGGCAACAGGGCGTCCTGTTGCGCCCGGTTGAAACGGTGCACCTCGTCCAGGAACAGGACCGTGCGGCGGCCCTGCTGGCCCAGCAGCGCCTTGGCCCCCTCGACCGTCTCCCGCACGTCCTTGACACCGGCGGACACGGCTGAGAGGCCCACGAAAGCCCGCTTGGTGGCCCCCGCGATCAAGCGGGCCAGCGTGGTCTTGCCCGTGCCCGGTGGTCCCCACAGGACGGCCGAGCTCAGCCGGTCGGCTTCGATGAGGGCCCGGAGGGGACGGCCGGGAGCCAGCAAGTGTTCCTGGCCCACCATCTCGTCGAGGCTCTGGGGGCGCATCCGAGCGGCCAGCGGGCCCTCCGTGGCCAGGCGCCGTTCGAGCGCGGCCTGGAAGAGGTCAGCCGTCAACCCGGCCCTCGTCCCCCGTTGCCCGACCCGGGCAGGGCGCGGAAGGCGTCATAGACGCTGTCGATGCGCTTGAGGGCGCTCAGCACGGACTCGAGATGGGCTGGGTCGGCCAACTCGAACTCGAAGCGCATCTTGCTCACCCGGTCGGCGCCCGTATGGCTCTCGCTGCGCAGGATGTTGAGATGGTGGTCGGAAAGGACCTTCCACACGTCCACGCCGAGCCTGCTCCTGTCCAGCGCCTTGATCTCGAGGGCGGCCAGGAAGCTGCCGGGGCGGTCCCTGTCCCATTCCACCTCGATCAGCCGGCCCACCTCTCCCGAGGCCAGGGCAGCCGCGTTGGCACAGTCGCTGCGGTGCACACTGACGCCCCGGCCCCTGGTCACGAAGCCGATGATCTCGTCCCCGGGCACCGGGGTACAGCAGCGGGCCAGGCGTACCATTACGTCGTCGAGGCCCTCGACATGGAGGCCGATCCCTTGCTTGCTGGCGGCTCGCCGGGGTTGACGGACCGTCGACGGCAACTGCACGTCCTGGTCCCCGCCCCGCAGTTCCCGGGCCAGACGTTGCGCCACGGTCTGCCCCGACACGTGGCCATCGCCGATGGCGGCGTAGAGCCCGTCGAGGTCGGCGTAATGCATGGCCTCGCTGATCTTGTGCAGCGGCTCGCTACCCATCAGCTTCTGCAGGGGCAGGCCTTCCTTGCGCAGCGCCTTCACCAGCTCTTCGCGGCCCGTCTCCATGGCGTCTTCGCGCCGTTCCCGGCTGAACCACTGGCGGATCTTGTTGCGGGCACGGGGGGTGACGACGATGTCCAGCCAGTCCCGGCTGGGCCCGGCCGACGGCACCTTGGAGGTGAAAATCTCCACGCTGTCCCCCGAGGTGAGCTTGGAGTCAAGCGGTACCAGGCGCCCGTTGAGCCGGGCCCCGATGCAACGGTGGCCCACTTCGGTGTGGATCGAATAGGCGAAATCGACCGGGGTGGCTCCCACCGCAAGGGCGACGACATCACCCTTGGGGGTGAAGACAAAGACCTCGTCCGTCTCGAGGTCGAGCTTCAGGCTTTCCAGGAACTCGGCCGGGTCGGTGCTCTCGGCCGACCAATCCACGATCCTCTGCAACCAGGCCACGTCGGCAGCCGAGGCGTTCTCCTTGTAGCCCCAGTGGGCGGCGATGCCCCGCTCGGCCCGGCTGTGCATCTCCAGGGTCCGGATCTGGACTTCCAGGGGTTTGCCCTGGGCGCCCACGACGGTGGTGTGCAGCGATTGGTAGAGGTTGAACTTGGGGGTGTTTATGTAGTCCTTGAAACGGCCCTGCACGGGGGCCCAGGTGCCGTGGATGGCGCCCAGGGCGGCCCAGCAGTCCTTCACCGAGCTCACTATGATCCGCACGCCGACCAGGTCGTAGATCTCGTCGAACTCCTTGTTCTTCAGCACCATCTTTTCGTAAATGGAGTAAAGGTGCTTGGGCCGCCCCGTTACCTGGGCCTCGATGCGGGCCGCCAGCAGGCGTTCCTGCACCTGCTCGATGACCTGGGCCAGGTAGAGGTCGCGCTCGGGCGCCCGGGCGGCCACCATCTGTTCGATCTCCGCGTACCGGCGCGGGTGGAGGGTGGCGAAAGACAGGTCTTCCAGCTGCCACTTGATGTCGGAGATGCCGAAGCGGTGGGCCAGAGGAGCGTAAACATCAAGCGTTTCCTGAGCCGTACGCTTCTGGCTCGCCTCCGGCATGGCCCCCACCGTGCGCATGTTGTGCAGGCGGTCGCCCAGCTTTATGAGCAGGACCCTGGGGTCCTTCGCCATGGCCACCAACATCTTGCGCATGGTGGCGGCCTGGGCGGCGGCCCGGGTATCGAACGAGACCCGCTCGAGCTTGGTGACACCGTCCACGATCTGGGCGACGACGGGCCCGAAACCCTCTTCGATCTCCCCCAGGGAGACAGCCGTGTCCTCGACCGAGTCGTGCAGGAGGGCAGCGGCCAGGGTTATGTCGTCCATGCCCAAGCCGGCCAGCACGGTGGCCACCGCCACCGGATGGGAGATGAAAGCCTCGCCGGACCGCCGGAACTGGCCCTCGTGGGCTCTTTCGGCCGTCTCGTAGGCCTTGATGATGAGGCCGGCGTCGCCTTTGGGATGGCGGTCCCGGTACGCCGACAGCAGGGGATCCAGGATGTCCGAAGCGGCTGGTCCCTGCCGGCGCCACGGCAGGACGCGTTCCACAGTGGCAGCCGCACGCCCCCGTGAAGACCGCTCTACTGTGGTCACTGCTGGCCCTTTCCTTTAGCGGTTCCCCTGCTAGCGGTTCCCCTGCGGTCCGGTCCCGGTCCGGTCATTCGTAGCTGACAAGCGCCTCGACCGGAATACCCGCGAGCTTCTTCCTTCCTTCCAGGAACCCAAGCTCCAGGATGCACCCGAACCCGACGACATCGGCACCCAGCTTTGCCACCAGGCGGCAGGTGGCGGCGGCCGTGCCCCCGGTGGCCAGCACGTCGTCCACCACGAGCACCCGGGCCCCGGCGGGCACGGTGAACGGCTGTACCTCGACGGTGGCCGTGCCGTACTCCAGGTCGTAGGTCTCCGACTGCGTCGGTCCGGGCAGCTTGCCGGCCTTGCGGACC
>PMLI01000431.1 GCA_003158835.1 Acidimicrobiaceae bacterium | reverse complement strand
AGGTAGCACCACAGGACCGTGAACATGCCCAGCGAGTGGGCTTCTTCGAAGGCTTCGGCGACCTCCTGCATCTCACGCCGGGACTCTTCGGCGCCCCAATAGACGGTGGCGCCGACGGCGACGGCGCCGAGCTCGAATGCCTGCTGGACGGAGCCGAACATCACCTGGTCGTACGCGGCGGGATAGGTCAGCAGCTCGTTGTGGTTGACCTTGGCGATAAACGGGATCTTGTGGGCGTAGCGGCGGGCCACGATGCCCAGCACACCGAGCGTGGTGGCTACGGCGTTGCAACCGGCCTCAATGGCCAGTTCGATGATGTTCTTGGGGTCGAAATAGATCGGGTTGGGTGAAAAACTCGCCGCCGCCGTGTGCTCGATGCCCTGGTCCACGGGCAATATCGAGATGTAGCCGGTGCCGCCCAGGTGGCCCGTGTTGAGGAGCAAGCCCAGGTTGCGCAGGACGGGCACGGGCCGGTCCGACAGCGAAAAGACTCTGTCTATGAAGTCGGGGCCGGGCAGGACGAGGTCTTCGCGGGGCACACCCTTGCACTCGTAGGTGAGCAGAGGCTTGGCTTCGTCGCCGAGTAGCTGCTGAAGGTCCATTGAAGATCGCTCCTAACTAGCTAGGCCTGGTGGGACCAGACGGGCAGCGCCCCTGCCACGCGAGCGAACCGACGAGGCTCAGCGGCACGGGCTCGTGAGGACAGCTTAGCGGCAACCAGCCGGTGGCGGGCCAGGGCCGAAGGTCCCGGCAGGGGCCCGTCTAGCGGCCCCGTCTGGACAGCCAGCCCATTGGATAGCCTCGGTCGCGTGGGCGCAGTCAACACATCTCCATCGTCTCCGGCGCGCCTTCTGCCCCCGGTGCGATTGGTCGCCACGGACCTCGACGGCACCCTGCTGCGGCCCGACGGCACCGTGAGCCAGCGCACTGTCGACGCCGTCCAGGCGGCGCAGCAGACCGGGCTTCATGTCGTCCCTGTCACCGGCCGGCCGCCCCGTGTCACCTGGGAGGTGGCCAAACGGGCCGGCCTGGGACCGCTCGGGGTCTGTTCCAACGGTGCCCTGGTAGTGGATGTGGGGACGATGGAGATCCTCGAGACCGAGACCATAGCGGCCGAGGTGGCGAACCGGCTGGTGACCGTCCTGCGCGAACGCGTGCCCGGCGCCGTGTTCGCGGTCGAGGAAATGGAGTCGTTTACCCACGAAGCCGGGTTCATGAGCCCCGAGTGGTACTGGGACGAGGAAACACGCCAGGTTGACGACATAATCGAGGCCGTCAGCCCCCTCTGCATCAAGCTGATAGTGCGCCGTCCCGGTTGGTCCGCCGGCACGCTGCTGGCCGAGTTGCGCCGGGAAGTGGCCGAGAAAGGCCATGTCACTTCGTCCGGGCTGGACTGGGTCGAGATCGGCGCCCCGGGGATTTCGAAGGCGTACGCATTGGAGCGGATATGCGCCCGCCTGGGCATCGGGGCCCTCGAGGTCCTCGCCATCGGCGACAACCATAACGACCTCACCGTCCTGGCCTGGGCCGGCCGCGCCGCCGCCCCGGCCAATGCCATCCCCGAAGTGCTCGCCGCCGTCCAGCAGGTAGTCCCGTCCAACCAGGACGACGGCGTCGCCCAGTTGCTGGAAGACCTGGCGGCGGAGACGGCGGCGCGGCAGGCATAGCGGGTGGTCGCCGGCACCGCGAGCGCCGCCCCAGGGAGCGCGTGCGGCCCTCGCCGTTCCGGGGGCACCTCACTGTTCCTGGCGGAAAAGGTCTTCGAGCACCCCGGCGATCGTGCACCCGACCTGAACGAGGGCGGTGTAAACGCTCGCGTTTTGCTCCAGCGGCAACACCTGTTCGGCCACCATTTCGGTGCGGCTCTGAGTTGCACCACCGATCCGGAAGAACCTCCGCCTGACACGGCCGATGGCCAGTAACTCCTGGCCGGTCGCCCACTGCGAAACCTGCTCCGGTTCGTCGAACAACGCCACCGGTACCGTGCCCAGCGACCGGTCGGCGGCCCGGACCTGCAGGTCGAACGCGGCTCGCCACAAACCACTCGGCCAGGCCCGGACCTGAGCCGGCTTGGCCAGATTGCCCATCACAACTGCCAAATTGACCACGTTCGCTCCCCTATTCCCGGGTGCCGGCCGGACCGGCGATGGACCACGGACGCCGAAGCGTCAAGCGCCCAGCGGAGGTGGTTCGGGGCCCGAAGCTACCAGAGGGGTGTGACGCCTAAATGACGAGAGCGTCAGCCCAGAGCGACCAGGCGCTGCTTTACGTCGTATGCGTCCGGGTCGACCGCCGCGATCTGGCTGAAGATGTCGCGCGCTCTGGGGAGCTCGCCCGCTCTTTCGTAAAGGTCGGCCAAGGCGTACCACTGCCGTAACCGGAGCGGTTTGGGCCGGGTGCGACGAAGCGAGGCCTCCAGTAATTTGACCGCGCCCCTCAAGTCGCCCTGGTCCGCCAGGCACCCGGCGGCCACGAGCCGGCCTTCGGCCACTACCTCGGGGCTCGGCGAAGCCTGGCGGAGCTCGGACCAAGTGGCCTCGGCTTCCACGTAGCGGTGCATGGCCCTGTAGCAGTCGGCGATGACGGGGAACTGGTCATAGCTCCCGGACATCTCGTGATGCTCCTGAAGTTCCCGCAGAGCGAGCGGCCACCGACCCAGCCGGTACAGGGTCAGGCCCAGAAGCTCCTTGACGGCCGCTGAACCATGGGCCTGAGTCGACAATTTGCGCAGCATTCTCAGCGCATCCTGGTAGCGGTCGGCCGAGTATGCTCTGGCCGCGTCCGCCAACTTCGCCGTGACACGGCGAGCGTCGGCCTCTTCCTCCGAGGTCGAGCGCAGACCCGCCGTACGGCCGGTAACGACCCGGCGGGCGGGCCCGGTCTTCTGGCCGGCTTTCGTTGCCCGAGCACTGGCCGGCTCGATGGCGGGGACCGGCCGGTCCGCCGACTTGACCAGCGCCGTACCCACCCTGACAGCGCGAGCCCGTGCCTGTTCGCCGGCCCAGGGCGTGCGCTCGGGCCGAACATCCTTCGGCGCCGTGGGCCGCTCCGGGCGAGCCCCTTCCGGCTGGCGGCCTGCCTCCCTCCAGATCTCCGACGCCGATGCGCCATCTTCTTCGAGCTCCCAGGCCCCATGGCGGGTGACGCTCCCCCATCCCGTCGGCAAGGCCCGGCGCGGCGGTTTGGGCCGCCACGCGGTGGGCTCTTGGCGACCCCACCCCGCACTAGCAGGCCGGGGGGCGCGCCCACGGTCGCGCTCGCCATAGCTGCCGCCGCGCTCGCCACCAAAGGCCCGGTCGCCCGTCCGAGGGGGGCGGTCACCGGTCCAGGGGCGATCGCCACCACTTTGGCGCGACCCGGAACTGCCGAAGCCGGCGTCCCGAGGGCGTCCGTAGCCGGCACCCGTGGTTCGAGGACGGTCCCAGTCGCGAGCGCGGCTGTCGTCGCCCCGTTGGGGGCGCGGCCCGTCGCCTACGCCGCCGGGCCCGGCGACTCGGCCCCGGGACCGGTCGTCGTAACGACCGCTGGACCGGCCCTCATAACGGCGGCGCGAAGGGTCGTCGTAACTGTCCCGGGAGCGGTCGGCGCCGCGGCCGACAGGCGAGCCGCTACCGCCGGCGGCGGGACGGCCCCGGTCCCAGTCACGGCCCCGACGCTCGCTTCCCGACGCTGAAGGTCCCTCAGGGGCACGGCTGCGAGCGCCATTTCCGCCTTCGTCCCGACCAGTGCGCCGTGCGCCTTGTGGTGGCCGGGGCGCCCACGTCGAACCTCGTAGAGGCGGCCGGCTTGCGCCGGGTGCCGGCAACCCACCGGAGCTGCGGTCGACGGAACGGCCCCAACGAGGTCCTCCCGCGGCGTCCGCTCCTGAGGAGGCGCCGGCGTCCGGTGTGCGGGGCGCGCCCCGCCATCCCGTCGAGCGTCCATCCCTTTGATCCTCGCCCGGTCCCTCTCGCCCTTCGGGACCGCGCCGTACACCCGTCGCCCGCCGGGGGTCGCCCCGGTCGTACGAGCCCCGCTTGTCGTACTGGTCCCGGCCCTGGTCGCGGCCGGTGCTCCCCGGGCCGGCACTCCCGCTGCGGCGGGCTTCCCCGCCACCTGCGCCCGTCCCCAAACCCCGGCCCGATCGGGACGCACCAGAGGCGAAGCCTGTCCTGCCTGCGCCACCTGTCCTGCCTGCGCCACCTGTCCTGCCTGCGCTACTGGTCCTATCCGAGCCACCACTCCGGCCCGTTCCGCCGGACCAACCTGCACCACCGCTTCGGGATCCAGCCGCGGGCGACCGCGGGGGCACGCCGCGGCCCGACGCGCCCTGGGGACGGCCCGATCTCGTCCCGTAGCTACCCCCGTCCCGACCCCCCCGGGACGCGGCTCCCCCGGTCGCGCCCGAGGCCCCACCCCGCCTGCTTTCCCCGCCGGCCCGGCTACCTCGCGGCTCGCCCGGTCGAGCGCTACCAGAGGACATGTCTGCCAGCATAATCATCGCTCCTCGTCTCCAACTCCGAACGCGCAAAAGGTCCGTGCCACCGCCGGCGGCACGGACCTTCTCACAATTATCCCGGCGACGTCCTACTCTCCCAGGGAGCTACCCCCCAAGTACCATCGGCGCTGGCGGTCTTAACTTCCGTGTTCGGGATGGGAACGGGTGTGGCCCCGCCGCTATGGTCACCGGGAACCTTGCTCTATTTGCGAGGCAGCCCACGCGGGCTACCCCTCTCCTTGAGCGTTCCATAGCGAGCACGAGTGGGTTTGCTCCCCAAGCCCTCGGCCGATTAGTACCNNTCGGCTGAACGCATTGCTGCGCTTACACCTCCGGCCTATCAACCTGGTGATCTACCAGGGGCCTTACCAGATCATGTCTGTGGGAAACCTCATCTTGGAACGAGCTTCGCGCTTATATGCTTTCAGCGCTTATC
>PMLI01000159.1 GCA_003158835.1 Acidimicrobiaceae bacterium | reverse complement strand
TTCGTGTACCTGGGCAACGGCGCCTATGGCGTGGAGGCTGCCGCCAAGGAGTACTTCGACGAGGATGCCTCCCGTGTCGGCGTGGCTCAGGCGGCCCTGCTGGCCGGTTTGATGCAGGCCCCGAGCGGTTATGACCCCATCACCAACCCGGTGGGGGCGCGTGAGAGGCGTAGCCAGGTGCTCTCGCGGATGGTCTACTACAAGTCGATCACGCCCGCCCAGGCCACCATCGCCAACCAAACGCCCTTGCCCACTATGGTCCACGAAGCGCCCGGCGTGTCGTACACCACGGACGGCTATTACGTGGACCAGGTGGTGAACGAACTGCTCGCCAACCCCGCCCTGGGCGCGACCGAAGACGAGCGTGTGAGCGCCCTTTTCAGCGGAGGGCTGAAGATCTACACCAACGAGGTGCCGTCCTTGGAGTCCGAGGCGCAAAAGGTGGCGGTGGCGGACATTCCCCCCGGCCTCCCCAACGTTGTGGCCGCCTTCGCCGTCCTGGACCCTCGGACGGGCAACGTGGAGGCGTTGGTGGGCGGGCCCCACCCCGCCACCGACCAGTTCGACGACGCCACCCAGGGGCAGCGCCAGCCCGGCTCCGGTTTCAAGTTGTTCACGCTCCTGGCCGCCCTCGAGAGCGGCTACAACGTTTACGACTCGATCCTGGCCACCTCACCCTGCGCTGTCACCTTCCCCGGGGTGCCATTGGCGAACGGCTACAACCTGACCCACTTGATGAACAATGACCCGGGCGACCCCGGTGGAGTGGTCAGCCTGGTGGAGGCCACGGCCCTGTCGATCAACTGTGCCTTTTTGCGCCTGGCCCACGAGGTGACCCTGCCGAAAGTGATCGCCGTGGCCAGGAGCATGGGCGTTTCGGACTCGACTCTCAACCCCTTGAACCCCTCGCTCGTCCTGGGCAGCGAGGCCGTGAGGCCGCTCGAGATGGCGGCCGCATATGCCACCGTCGCGGACGGAGGTATCTATCACTCCCCGAGGTTCGTCAGCCGGGTGGTGGACCGCACCGGGACCGTGATTTACAATGGAGAGGGCTCGGGCCGCAGGGTGTTCTCCACCCAGGTGGCCGAGGAGGCTCTGGTGGCTCTGCGGGCCACCGTCCAGTACGGGACGGGCGTGGCGGCGGCGCTGAGCAACGCCGACGTGGCCGGCAAGACCGGCACCACGGAGAACAGCGTGGACGCGTGGTTCAACGGGATAACCCCCACCCTGGCTGCTTCTGTATGGTTGGGTGACCCCAAGGGCGAGGTGCCCATGTACGTAAATGGTGTAGAAGTGTTCGGTGCGGATTACCCGACGCAAATCTGGCGCGACGTCGTGCAGTTCGGGTTGAGCGGTGTCGCCTACAGTGCGTTCCCCCAGCCCGACGCGGCCGATATGCCGCCCATAAAGTACATCTTCTCGCCCGCCCTCGAGCAGGACGACCTGCTTTCCCATGGGGGAGTGGGCCCGACTTCGTGCGTATGGGCCGGTTCTATCGTCCCGTGCCCGACCACCACGACGACCACGACCACCGTTCCCGGGCCCAAGCGGGTACCGACGCCGGCCGGTGGCCTGCCCAATGGTCCCGGGCACCAGGCCGGGCCGGCCGTGCCCAGCCCCACGTCGAAGACGCCGACGGCTTCGCCGGTCGTGACCAAAGGACCATGACGGTGAACGCGGCCGACCTGGGGGCGCTGTTGGACCTGCAGGACCATGACACGCGTATAGACCAGGAAGTGCACAGAAGAGCCCACCTGCCGGAAAGGGCGGAACTGGCCGACGTCGGCGCGGCCAGCGCCGAGGAGGAGGCGGTGAGATCCTCGGTGGCCTTGTTGCTCGATGTTGTTGCCACTCGCCAGGCGGAGGCAGAACGCGAGCTGAAGGCCACCGAGGACCGGATTGTGCAGGTCAACAGAAGGCTTTATGGCGGTACCGTTTCCGCGTCACGCGAGCTGCAGGCCATGGCCAACGATGTCGAAGGCCTCCGCCGGCGCGCGTCCGAGCTGGAGGACCGTGTCCTGGGCCTCATGGAGGAGCGAGAGCCCCTCGACAAGGATCTGGGTGAGCACGACGCCCGGCTGGCGGAGCTTTCTCAACGCGGGGGCGAGCTTTCGGAGCGGTTGGGCGCGGCCGAGGCGGAGGTCGATGCCAGCCTTTGCCTCCTTCAGGCGCAGCGCCAGGAGGCGGCGAGCGGGATCGCCCCGCCACTGCTGGCCGCCTACGAGCGCCTCCGGGCGCGCTTGAGCGGGGTCGCCGTGGCCCGGCTGGTGGGGGGCCGCTGCGACGGTTGCCACTTGAGCTTGCCCGCCATGGAGCTCGACCGCATGCGTCACGAGTCGGCCGGGTCGCTCGAGTACTGCGACCAATGCGGGCGCATCCTGGTGATCAGCGGTACCTGACGTCATCAAGACCGGGCCCGGTTTGCCGTCTGTTCCCGAACCTCGGCTGTGGCCCCAGGAGCCGGCCGCCCTGCCGGTNNTCGTGGACCGACCCGACGCTGACCAAACAGACATCCTGGTACCCGAAGCGCTCCATGACCGGGGCGGAGAGGCTCCGTTATTACGCCGGCCAGTTCCCCCTGGTCGAGGCGGACGTCACCTACTACCGCCCCCCGACCCCGGAATTGGCACGCTCGTGGGCGGAACGCGTTCCTGAGGGTTTCTGTTTCGACATAAAAGCTTACGGGCTGCTCACGGGGCACCCCGTGGATCCGGCGACGCTGTGGCCCGACCTGCGCCAGGGGCTGGCAGAACAAGCCGGCGGCCGGCGACGGGTTTACGCTCATCACCTACCGGCCGGCGCGCTGGAAGAAGTCTGGGCACGCTTTATAGATGCCCTCGCCCCCCTGCGCGAAGGTGGGCACCTCGGGGCGGTGTTGCTCCAGTACCCGCCCTGGTTTGTGCCCAAACGCTCCAACCGGGACGAGCTGGCCCGGTTGCCCGAGCGCCTCGACGGTGCTCCGGCCTGCGTAGAACTGCGCTCGCCCAGGTGGTGGGAGGAGGACGAACGCCGGCGCACGCTCGCCCTTCTGGCCGACCTTGGCCTGGCCGCCGTAATCGTCGATGCTCCGCCCGTGTCCGGCCTTCCCATC
>PMLI01000532.1:9692-10032 GCA_003158835.1 Acidimicrobiaceae bacterium | reverse complement strand
GAAGGCATCAAGACCGTTGTCGTCTTCGATGAAGCCAGCTGAGTACGACGTCGTTCACTGCTACGTTGCCGGCGCCGGTAACGTAGCAGCTCACCGGCGGCTCGGCCGCCCCGTTTGCGTTCGCGTTCGAAAGACCTGACCAGAAGGAGAGATTGAGATGGCAGCACTTTCGGTTCTCTTCGTCGGTGGCACCGGCAAGATCAGCTCGGCCTGCGTGGTCGAAGCCATCGAGCGGGGGTTCGAGGTGTCCGTGCTCAACCGCCACGAGACCTCGCTCCGACCGCTGCCCGAGGGGGTCACCCAGCTCACCGCCGACATTCGCGATGTCGGCGCGGCCCGG
>PMLI01000532.1:0-9652 GCA_003158835.1 Acidimicrobiaceae bacterium | reverse complement strand
CGCAACAAGATCGCCTGCGAGGAGGCCTTGCTCCGGGCCCACCGCGACCACGGCTTCCCCGTGACCATCGTCAGGCCCTCGCACACCTATGACCGGACGGCCTTGCCCTTCGACGGGGGCTGGACGGTCGTGGACCGGATGCGCCGGGGCAAGCCGGTGGTGGTCCACGGCGATGGCACCTCGCTGTGGGCGCTCACCCACCACGTCGACTTCGCCCGCGCCTTCGTGGCCCTGCTGGCCAACCCGTTGGCCATCGGCGACACCTTCCACATCACCACCGACGAGGTGCTCACCTGGGACCAGATCCACCGCCTGGTGGCCACGGCGGCCGGGGCCGAGGCCCAGCTGGTCCACGTGGCGTCCGAGACGATCGCCCAGGTACTGCCGGACTGGGGACCGGGCCTGATCGGTGACAAGGCGCACTCGGTCATCTTCGACAACTCGAAGATCCGTCGCCTGGCACCGGGTTGGGTGGCGACCGTCCCCTTCGCCCAGGGGGCCAGGCAGATCATCGAATGGCTCGACGCCCATCCCGAGCGCCAGGTCGTGGACGAAAAGGTCGACGCCGCCTTTGACACCCTCGTAGCCCGGTACGCCTGAGCCGAGGCCAGGCGGGCCGGTCGCCCTCCAGCACGCCGGTTACTACTAAGGGACTAGGCGCCGCTGGGCGCCGATTGTTGAGGGGCGGCCCGGTCGCCGGACTTCTCCCGGACCTTGGGGTCGTGCAGCCAGCACCGCACGAGGTGACCGTCGCCCAGATCCTGCTCGACGGGGTGCGTCGAGCAGACGTCCATGGCGTGCGGGCAACGGCGCCGAAAGCGGCAGCCCGTGGCGGCGGTCGCCTCGGCTCGCTCCGCGGCCAGGATGACGTTGGTCCCGCCGGCGCCGCGGACCGGCGCGAGCTCATCAAGTCGGTGCGGCGTCCTCTCGCCGGGCACTGACGCCTCGAGGAGCTGGGTATAGGGGTGAGCTGGTCTCAGGATGACGCTGTCCGCCGGCCCTCGCTCGACGATCTCGCCCCGGTACATCACCATGATCTGGGTGGAGAAATAGCGTGCGGTAGCCAGGTCGTGCGTGATGTACAGCAGCGCCAGGTCACGATCGCGCTTCAGGCCGTCCAGCAGGTTGAGGATCTCGAGGCGTATCGACACGTCCAGCATCGACACCGGCTCGTCGGCGAGGATAACTCCTGGTTGTGTGGCCAGAGCCCGGGCAATCGCAACCCGCTGGCGCTGGCCGCCGGAGAGCTCGTGGGGGAACTTCGAAACAAACGAGGTGGCCGGGACCATGTTGACGGACGTCAGGAGAGCCTCGACCACCTCCTCCAACCCCTTGCGAGGGTGCCCGTAGATCCTGAGTGGCCGGCGGAGATGGTGACCGACCGTGTAAGCAGGGTTGAGTGATGCAAAAGGGTCCTGGAACACCATCTGGACCTCCCGCCGGTAATCACGCAGCTTGCGTCCTCGATGACCGACGGGACGCCCGTGAAGCAACAGCTCGCCACCCGTGGGGCGCAGGAGACGAGCCAGAGCCCGGGCAATGGTGGATTTTCCGCTGCCGCTCTCGCCCACGAGGGCCAAGGTCTCACCGGCCACCAGCTCGAACGAGACGTGGTCTACAGCCCGGAACTTCGGTCCCCGGCGCTGGGCGAAGTCCACCGTGAGGTCCTGGACCTGCAGGACGCTCATAGCTGGTCTTGCCCCCGCGCCGGGCGCCCGGTCGGGTCGACGCCGAGACCGGCCCCGACAGCCGGGGGAACGAGCCCACCCGTACCCAGGGGATCGCCGGCGAGCTCGTCTGGCGGCCCGGCCGGATTAGCCGTCCGGTCGTGGAGATGGCAGGCCACGGCCCAATCGTTGAGCTTGGATGTCTTGCCCCCGTCCCGGTCGAGCACGCTCTCGATCACCGCCGCGGCGGGCGGAGCGAGAGGTGACAGGACCGGGTGAATATCCGCACAGGGCCCGAAGACGTACTGGCAGCGGGGCGCGAAGGCGCAACCCCGTAGCCGCTGGCGCAGGTCGGGCGGGGAGCCGGGGATCCCCTGCAGTGCCCGGCGTTCGCCCAGGAGATCGGGGCAGGCGGCTTGCAACCCGAGGGTATAGGGGTGCGCCGGTCTTCCACCTACCCACTCGGCGGGTGCTCGCTCTACGATCTCGCCGGCGTACATGACGGCCAGGCGGTCGCTCAGATCCACCAACATCGGCAGATCGTGGGTGATGAAGATGACGCTGAAACCGAGCTCACGCCGCAGTCGCGCGATCTCGAGCAGTATCTCTCGTTGCACCACAACATCGAGTGCCGTCGTCGGCTCGTCCATGATGACAATCTCGGGTTGTAGGGCCAGGGCCATGGCGATGCCCACCCGCTGTCGCATGCCGCCGGAGAGCTCGTGTGGGAAGCCGCCGAGCCGGGACGGGTCGATCCCAACCATCTCGAGAAGTTCGCGGCTTCTACGGTCCCGGGCTTCTCGGTCCATTTCGGGTACGTGCGCCTCGAAGATGTCGGAGAACTGACGACGAAGGCTGATTACGGGGTTGAGCGAGTTCATCGCGCTCTGGAACACCATGGACACCACTGTCCAACGAAAGCGACGTAGCGCCTCCGGCTCGAGCTGCATGATGTCGATCGGGGCGGCGCCGTCTCGACCGCAGAAGAGCACCTGCCCTTCGGTCATGACCGCCGGGGGCCGCAAGAGGCGGGTCAGGGCGTAGGCCAGCGTGGACTTCCCGCAGCCGCTCTCTCCGGCAATGCCGAGCATCTCTCCTCGGTGCAGTTCGATCGAGACGTCCCTGACGGCACGGGTGGGGACGGTCCCTCCGTACTCCACCGAGATATGGCTGGCGCGCAGGACGGCGTCATTTCGCCCTTCGGCTCCGGTTTGTGCGGCCGGTTGCACCCTCATGGTGAGCCGGCGGCCTGACGCCGGGCTTTGGTGCGGCCACCGACCGGGCGGACGGAGCGCAACCGGGGATTGAGCACCTCGTCGAGACCGAAGTTCACCAGCGAAAGGCCAGTGCCGAGAAGAGCGATGCACAGGCCGGGCGGGGCGAACCACCACCACGCCCCACTGGTCAGCGCCTGGTCGGCCTGAGCCCAGTAGAGCATGTTGCCCCAGCTCAGCAGGTTGGTGTTGCCAAGCCCGAGGAACGCCAGGCCAGCTTGAGTGAGAATGGCGAAGATCACCGTGAAAATGAAGCCGGAGACGATAAAGGCTGTCATGTTCGGCAGCAGCTCGACCACCACGATCCGCCACGGACGTTCACCGGACACGCGCGCGGCCAGGATGTAGTCCCGGCTCCGCATCGACAGCGCCAGGGCCCGCAGCACGCGCGCGGTACCGGCCCATCCGGTAAAGGCGATGATGATGATCGTCGGTAGCAGGCTCTTCGCCTGCACGTACGCCGAGATGACGATGACAAGCGGCATCACCGGGATGACCAGTATGACGTTGGTGAACAGGTTGAGCGCCTCGTCGCTGATGCCTCCGATGAAGGCGCCGCCCACCCCGATCAGCAACGACAGCACCGTCGAAATGCCGCCCGCCACGAAGCCGACCTCCAGTGTCGGGCCTGTGGCGGCAATCACCTGGTAGAGGACGTTCTGACCCTCCTGGGTGGTGCCCAACCAGTACTTCGCCGATGGCCGGCCCAGAACTTCGGTCCCCAAAGCGTTGGGGTTGTGAATGAAGAGCGGGCCGAAGACCGCCAGCAGCACGAAAAACAGGAGGATTATCAGGCCGACGAGCATCCGGGGGGACCGACGAAGGGCGCCGGCCGCACCATGTAGCCGGGCCGAGAGCCCCCTCCCGGGTCGCGGCTCTGTCGCGCCGGCGGCGGGGGCGATGGCGGTGGTGGTCATCTGGCCTGCCTGGTGCGCGGGTCGATGAACCCGTACAGCATGTCGACCAGGAAGTTGGCACCCAGGACCACCAGGCAGATGACCAGGAAGATGCCTTGCATCAGGGCGTAGTCGTCGTTTTGGACCGCCTGCAGGAGGGTGTACCCGATGCCGGGGTAGGAGAACACGATCTCCATGATGATGGAACCGCTCACGACGAACCCGAGCGAGATGGCGAAGCCGGTCACGCTCGGCAGGATGGCATTGCGCGCCGCGTAACCCAGCAGCACCCGCCGAGGACGGATCCCCTTTGCCTCGGCCGCCCACACATAGTCTTCGGACAGCGTCGTGAGGGTCATGTTGCGCATAGACAGCATCCATCCGCCGAGCTGGGCGAGGACGATCGTGGCGCCGGGAAGGACGGAGTGCTGGAGGGCCGAAACGATAAAGGACGAGCTCCAGCCGATGTCCAACGTCGGGTCGTAACCGCCGTTGAGCGGCAGGTAGTGGAGCACGACACCGAAGATGTAGAGAAAGACCAGGGCCAGCCAGAAGTACGGCGTAGCGGTCAGGAATGTCGTCACCGGCAGCAAGTTGTTGAGGAACCGGCTGCGCCTCCACCCGGCCAGGGCGCCGAGCGTCGTCCCGATGAGGAAGGCAATCACCGTCGCGGTGCCGACGAGGACGATCGTCCACGGAAGCGTCTGGGCCAGGATGTGGGTGACAGGTGTCGGGAATTCCGTTATCGAGACGCCAAGATTGAGCCTCGAGAGCTGACGGAGATAATGCCAGTACTGATCGAGCAGGTTGCCGCCACCTATGCCCAGGACGGATGACAGGACCTTGTACTCGCCCGGAGGCGGGTTGCCGGACTCGGTCATCCGGGCCAGGAGGACTTCGACCGGATTGCCGGGTATGAACCGGGGGAGGAAGAAGTTGAGAGTTACGGCACCCCACAGGGCCAGTACGTAGAACCCGACCTTTCGTGTGAAGTACCGCACTCCCGCTCCCCTCCTCCCCCGACCCCTACAGTCTTGCTACTTCAGGTAAAGCCTGGGCGTCACCCACGCGTAGTCCGGGGCGATCGGCACGTCTTCGGCGTAGGGGTTCGCCAACGTCGGGTAACCACCCACGACGTTGGAGTTGAACTCGGTGTCGCCTTGCTGGTCGAACAGAGGGATCGCCGGGAGTTGCTGGGCGACGATGCCCTCGATCTTGGCAAAGTAGGGCACCTGCTGCGATGAGTTTGGCAGCGTGGCAATGGTGTTGAGGGCGCTGTTGAAGGCGGCGTTGTTGAAACGACCGTAGTCACCAGCTGACTCAGCCTTGCCCACCGGCGGGATATTTTGGCCGTCCAGAAGCGTCTTGTAGTAGACGTACGGGCTCGGCGTGAACCCATAGTACTCGAGCATCGAGTCGAAGGTACCTTGCTCGCGGATGTTGGCGTACTCACTGAACGCCGGGTCGTCGACGTTTACAGTGATACCGACGGCCGCTTCCTCAGTCGTCAGCAACTGAAGGTCCTGCTGGTAGTCGGTCCAGCCGTCGGGTACGTAGACGTTGACGGTCAGAGCCTTCCCACCCTTTGTCATCACACCGTTCGACATGGTGTAGCCGTCGGCCTTCAGGAGCACTTCGGCGGCGGCGTCACTGTAGGTGAAGCGCTGGTTCATGTACTGCGGGGCGGTGATGCCCGAGAACAGTGGCTCCACCAGGGCGACGTCGTTGATGGGCCCGGACTCGCCGTCGTACACGATGTTGTCGATGGATGTCCGGTTGATGGCGTCGCTGAAGGCCTTACGAACGGCCAGGTCGGACATCGGGTTGTAGGTCCCGTTGATCGTCTTGGTGAAGTTCGGGATGATGTTTGCGATCGCGGCCGGGATGGTCTAGACGATGAAGCCCTTGTGCGATTCGTAGGTGGTCTTGATGTTCGGGATAAACGCGCCGCCCCAGTCGATGGACCCGCTCTCGATGGCAAGGTCATTGGCCGTGTTGCCGTTGAAGTACAGGTAACGCAGCGTCTCGATATGGGGGAGGCCGGGCATGTAGTAATGGGGGTTGGCCGTCATGACCAGCTCGGACGGCGAGACCTTCGAAACCTCGTAGGAGCCGGTGCCGACCGGTTTGGCGTTCGCGAACGTTGTGGGGTTGTTGATGCTCTTCCAGATGTGCGCGGGCACGATGTACGTTGTGCCCGCGATGTAATTGATGTCGGTGTAGGCGGGTGAGCTGAAGTTGACCGTCACGGCGTAGGCTCCGTGGGCGACGGCGCTGGTGATGGGCAGGCTGTCGGGGTTGAGGTCGGCGTTCTTGGCCAGCAGGTTGAACGTGTAGGCAACGTCGGCGCTGGTGAAGGGGGTGCCATCGGTCCACGTGACGCCCTTGCGGAGCTGGAAGGTAATGGACTTGCCACCATTCGACCAGCTGTAACTCGTGGCCAGCCAACCGTGGTTGTCGGCCGAGTCGGCCATCGACCAGAACCACAGGGGCTCATAGATCAGGCCGGAGGCCTGGAGGTTGGCGGTGGCGGAGAACGGGTTGAAATTGGAGATGAACGGCGAGCCGTTCCCGAACGACACAGTCAGTGTGCCGGAGGCCAGGGCGCTCGATCTGGCCGCCGCACCCGCCGGCGTGACGCCGACGGCAACGAGGGCGGCGCAGAGCGCCGCCGTCGCGCTCAAGCGAGCCGAGGCCCTCTTATGCGCTTTCGTATTTTTCAACAATTTATTATGCATTTTGGTTCCCTCCTGTGTGGTCGTTTTAGCTATATGTGTGAGCACGGTGACAGCGGTCCGGCCTATCGAGAGCCCAGAGTCGTCCCTCCCTTGTTGGCGCGACGTTCTGTGTTATGCGCGACGCGTTCCGCTGAAGCGGCTGCTGACGGCACCGCCTGCCTACCCCGGTCGTCGACAAGCTCGATGGCGGCGTCGTAGGCAAGGTCGAGGGCCAGAAGGGTGGCACCGTGCAACCCCGCCTCTGGGCCCAGGTAGCTCGGGACGATGCGGAGGTGGCGGGTCGAGAACATCGTGGCTTGCGCGTAGGTCGCCTCACGCATGCCTGCCAACAGGGAGATCTCCAGGGCGCCGAGCGAACCCCCCATGACGATGGCAGCGGGGTTGAAGAAGCTCACGATCCCGCTCATGACCGCCCCGAGGGCTTTGCCGGCGTCGCGGACCATACTCATGGCCACCAGGTCCCCCTGTACCACCAGGCGTGAAACGTCACCCGCAGTTTCAACTTGATAACTCTGTGCCTTCAACCTCTTGACAAGGGCACCTCCGCTGGCCACTACTTCGAGACAGTTATCGCTCCCGCACGAGCACATGACCTTTTGCTCGACATCGGTAACGCAGATGTGGCCCACCTCACCGGCGGTGCCGTCATGTCCCCGATAGATCTGGCCGTTGGCAATTATCCCGCAACCGATCCCCGTACCGTGCTTGATGAACAAAAGGTCGTGAGTACCCTCTTGTCGCCATTTGGCGTCGTACTCACCCCACGCCATCACGTTGACGTCGTTGTCCACTACTATCGGGCCCTGCACCCACTTGCTCAGCAAGGCGGGTACCGGAGCCTGGTCCCAGCCGGCCATGTGCGGCGGGCCGGCCACCCGGCCGTCAGCGAAGTTGACAGGACCGGGGAAGCCGACGGCGCAGGAGCGCACCGCCTCGACCGGCAGGCCAAGGCGGTCCAGAGCCTGGCGCACGTCCCTCTCTACGGGGCTCAGGACCTCCTCTGCGCCCGATGCGATGACGATGGGGAACCCCCCGTCCATCAGCGAGGTCGCCGCAAAGTCCGCCAACCGCCAGCGGGCATGGGTCGAGCCGAGCTCTATGGCCAGCACTACCCCCGTGCCGGGCGGGAACCCGACCCGGCCGGCTCGCCTGCCTCCCGTCGGTTCCGTCCCGCCCAGTTCCACCAGGAGCCCGGCGCGGAGGAGCTCACGCACCCGGAGCGAGACGCTCGACCGGGGTAGCCCGCACCAGGCCGCCAGCTCCGTGCGGGTGGTTGCTCCGTGCGACCGGACGGCATCGAGCAGTACCTTGTACTCAGCCTGCGGAACTTTGGCTAACCTTGGCGGAAGAGACACCAGGTGCACTCTAGGTTCGGCTAGTCACGGAAGTCAATGCCTCCGGTCAAGTCAAAACAGCTCGTCGGCTCCCTGCGGCGGCCCGAGCCCGTGGTCCCAGGCGGCCCGCGAGGTGTTCGGCCCCTTCGGGCCGGCCATCGGTTTCACGGCCTTCGGGTATATCTCACATCTAAAGAGCGATGGGCCCTCAGCCGAAGATCGCATGGTTGAAAGCCATGTCTTCAAGGAGGAAAATATGGTCTATCGGATACGCGCCAACCACGCGCACATGACGTCTGGGGTCAAATGGTGAAGAAGACGCAAAATCAGAAGAAGCCTACTCGGGTAATGCGTATCATTTATTCAACGCTGGGCCTCTCGCTCATCGGTAGCGCCGTCGCTGTTCTGGGTGCTCCCCTTAAGTGGTAGCCAGCCTGGCCTGAGCCCGGCCGGGTCGCGCCAGCGATGGTCGACCCGGCCTGCTCGGAGCGTCATGGTCATGACGAAGAAGCCCCGGCTGTCCGTCAATTCTTTCGTTTTCTTTGTGGTCTTTGGCGCTATAGCGGCCACAGGCTATGACACATGGGCCTCTGAGGGCCAAAAGCTCTTCGGGCCCCGACCAGACGTCCTGGTCATATTCGCGGCGTGCTGCCTAGTGACCGAGCTCCGTCCCCTACGCTGGCTCCGCCGTGAAGAGGGCGGGCAGGTGACCGCCAGCTGGACCTTCATGGTGGCGTTGTTGCTGGTCGCGCCCCCGCTGACCACTGTGATCATAACGGCTGGCGTAGTCCTGGTCGGCGATATCGTTTCCCGCAAGACGCTCGTCAAGATCCTTTTCAATTCCGCTCAGATCATCATCTGCCTGAGCCTCGGGGCCGCGGTGTTGGGCGCAGCCGGCCAGGACCAGGTCCTGCGCTTTTACGGGGCGCCGTCCCTGTTCTGGCTCCCCGCTTTCCTGGCCGCCGGGGCCATAGTCTTTGTGGTCAACACCGCCCTTACCTGCACCGTGATAGCCCTGCACCAAGGGCTCCCGGTCGTCCAGACGTTGCGCACCGTGGGCGTTGTCAATCTTTCGACTGACGGTGTCCTGTTATCGCTGTCGCCCATCTTCGTTGTGGTTGCGGAGCGAAGCGTTCTGCTGGTCCCGCTCTTGCTGGTCACAACGTGGACCGTTTACCGGACCACCGAACTGGCCCTGGTGCGTCGCCATGAGGCGACCCACGATTCGCTCACGCGGCTCCCAAATCGGCGGCTCTTTGACGAGCACCTGCAGAGCGCGGTCATGGCGGCGCGGCGCACCGGGGCGCGCGTCGGGGTCGTGCTCATCGACCTCAACGGCTTCAAAGGGATTAATGACCGGCTGGGCCACGACGTGGGCGATGAGGTTCTCCGCAGTGTCGCTACCAGGATGAACAATGTCCGCCGGGCGAAAGATCTGCTGGCGCGCATCGGTGGTGACGAGTTTGCCCTCGTGCTTACCAACCTCGACTCCGTGGCCACCGCCACCGCGGTTGCAGACCGGATAAAGGCGACGTTCTTGCAGCCGTGCATGGTCGAGGGTTTCCCGGTCTCGGTGGAGGCCAGTCTGGGCGTAGCCGTGCTGCCGGACCACGCGCAAGACTCGGAGACCTTGTTGCGCCGGGCAGATGAGACCATGTACTCGGCCAAGAACGGCGAGTGGGGGGTGTTCGTCTACCAGCCGAGGCCGGGTAGTAGGGGCATCGGCCGGATCGGTTTGCTGGC
>PMLI01000059.1 GCA_003158835.1 Acidimicrobiaceae bacterium | reverse complement strand
CAGGCTGTCGGGGACGAAAATGGCGGGCGGGTCGGCCACCGTTCTCGGGCGCAGGGGCACCCGGACCGCAGGCGTGGCCGGGCGGACGAGCCCGCGCTCGGCCGGCCATAACGCGCCCTGAGGCGGGTCGATGCCGACGCTCACCAGGGCAGCGGCCAACGCTGCCTCCCGCTCCGCGCTCAGGCGGGCCAGGCGGGGCCCGAGGTCACCGGCCAGGTCGTCCCAAGCCGTCTCGTCGGTCAGCAGAGCCCAGCCGCGATGGCCCATAGTGGCGACGTCGGCGACCACGGCCCGGTCCTCCAGGCCCTCAAGATAGGTCCCTGCGACCGCTTTGGGGGTGCACAGCCACGGTGTCCCGGCCGCCAGCGCGGCCGGCACCCACGAGGACGCGCTGGTGCCGTGGCTGACGGGCGCCACCACCAGGCGGGCCGTGCTCAGGGCCGCCACCAGGTCGCCCCCGGAAGGCACTATTTCGGCGCCCACCCCGGCCGCCAGGTGGACCAGGCCGGGGGTGGGCCAGTCGCTTACAACTCTGACCCGCAGGCCCATGTCACGCCGACGCCAAGCGGGCACGAGTTCTTCCAGGGCCGTCCGGGCCGGCGCTTCGGGGTCGCCGGCGGCGTCGAAGCTGTCGGTGGCCACCAGGACCACGCCCTGCCGGTCGGCGAACCCCTTGCTCGGCCCCGCTGGCGCCAAAGGGGGCCCCAGGTGGGTCACGGCCAGCCCGGGCCGCAGGCCGGCCAGCAAATTGGCGTCGGCGGTGCCGGCGCACCAGGCCCGCTCGATGCCTTCCAGCTGGCGTAGCAGCCGGGCTTGGAAGACCTCGTTGATGGTCTCGGTCCCCTCCACATGCCAGCTGGCATCGCCCAGGGCCTGGCTGCGCCGGAGGGGAAGCCGCTCGGAATACAGCGTGGCCAGGGCCTGGGGCTGGGTCGAGCGCACCAGAGGCCACAGCCGGGTGGTCAGCCCCTCGTCGCTCACCAGGACGTGCGAGTAGTGGTAGCGCCGTTCCCCGCACCACGCCATCCAGTCTTGCGGGCCGGCCGCAACTTCTACTCCCTGGCGTTGGTAGTAACCGGCGTAGCGCTCAGCCCCGAACCCGTCCGCACACGCCAGCGTCACCCGGGTGGACGGACAGCGGGCCAGCGCCTCGACCAGGCCGGCCAGGCCCTCCATCCCGACCAGAGTGCCCGGGATGGTCCCCGTCACCACCAACACCCGCACCGGCGCGGCCTCGTCGCGTTCAGCCCACCGGCGCGGCCCCGCCGGCGCCCAGCCGGGCGAAAACAAAGCCGGGCCGGGAGCCCGCCACGTGGGTTCGTACACAATGCGCAGGCCCTGGCGGCGGACGTAGTCGAGGACCTCGCGCACGGTGAAGGCCGGGTCGGCCTCTTTACGGTCGGCGGGGAAGCCCCCCAGGGCACGAGCCGACACGGCGACGACGGTCGACGCGCTGCCGGGTACGTTCCGACGAAAGGCGAGCTCCCGTGCCCCCACCGCCATACCGCTGCCGAAGGGCGCTACGGCCCCGGCGGGCCCGAGGAAGCTACCCGCTTCGACCACCTGGCCACGGCGGCCGTAAAGCAGGGGGACGACGGCACCGATCCCGAGCGGGCCGGACAGGAGCTCGACGAGGGCGTCCTCGGGGACGACGCCTTCGTCGCCTCCCGCAATCACCGCCACGGCCTGCTCCCCCGCCCCGGGGGCAACAACCTGGCCGGCCAACCACGAAGCGAGCTCCCCTTCCAGGGTGCCCTCCGAGCCGGCCCTGACGATGGCCAACCGGCCGGGCACGCTCAGTGCGCTACCCCCCGGACGCGCTCATACCACGCCCGGGCCGGAGCCAGCGCCCGCATGGTCAGGCTGGCGTGGATGGCCCTCAGCTCCGCCTGCTGGCGGGCCGTCTCCTCCTGCAGGCGCCGCATCTCCTTCTCGGTCTGCTCCAGGCGCCGGCGCACGATGACATCCTGGCCGTGGACGGCCTTGATGGCCGACTCGACGCTGGTGTTGGCCGCTTGCTCGAGGAGAGCGGCGCGTTCGCCGAAGCGCAGCCGCTCCACCGCCAGGCGCTGGCGGAGCGCCTCGTTGACGGCCTGGAGTTCCTGGGCCCGCTCGTGCCAGGACGCTTCGGGCACCGCCCCGCCGCCCCCGTACGGCTTCATCCCGGCCGCTTTTTGCACCAGGTTGGCAGCCGCGTCATCGAGAGACTGGTCCAACGTAGCCTCCAGTCGTTTGAGCCCCCGGGGCTGGCCCCGGCGGGCGAAGATGTTGTCGATAGTGGCGACCAGCTCGGCCCCGTCCTGCGCCAGGGCGCTGGCGTCGCCCGTCCAGGCCGCGAAGTTGCTGGCCGGTGTGCCCTCGCCGGCCAGTGCCGCGTGGGGGGTGCCGAGCGCCCACGCCAGCGCCATCATGGCGCCGCTGCGGGCCACGACCACATCTGCTCCGGCCACCGCCGCCGCCAAGTCGAACGGGTTGGTGACCCGCAAACCCAGCCGGGGCCGGCCGGGGTCGCCCAGCCAGTCTTCAGGCTGGTGACGGCCTTCCTCGGTCTCGGCCCGGCGTTCGGCCAGGAAATGCTGGGCCCCAGGGTCGTCCGCCGTCAGCGGCCCCGGGACCAGCTCTACCACTTCGGCCGGGCGGTCCCCACCGGCCCGTTGGGCGAGCCGGCGCAAGGCCGGCTCCAGGTCGCCCCCCGCTCCGGGCGCGCCGGAGCCGTCGAGCACGCCCGCCTCGACCAGCACGTAATGGCGGGGCAGGCCCTCCACCACCCGCAGGAAAGCACCGCGGGCGTCCAGAGCATGGCGGGACAGGTGCCGGGCCGCCAGGAGGACGGGCTCGGGGACGGCGAAAGGCGCCCCCACGCTGGCGCTCGCCTCGAGGCCCCAACCCTCCTCGGGAGCTACCGCCACCAGCGCCGTTCCCGTCTCCGCCAGCCTGTGGGCGATCTTGCTACCGCCCGGTTCCGGGGCCCCCGAGGCCACCAGGAGGCTCAGCGGGGCCGAGGAGCCGTTAGCCCAGTCCGAGGTCAGGTGAACTGCCACCGGCTCGCCCGTGAAGCCCGGCTCGGGCCAGGACGCCGGTGCCCCATGGACAAGGACGGGCGAGAACTCGGGGCAGCGAGAGCGGATCTCGGCCCGCAACAACGAACCGGTCAGAGCGGCCAGCGGGTCAGCCGGCTCCCCTCCGGCCCACCAGCCGACGCGCCGGTGCCGGAGGACTTCGGTTCGGCCCATTGCGGGCAGATTACTACCCCCCATGACCTGCCCGGCTCACCGTGGCCCGGCCCAGCCGAAGCTACGCTGCCACAGGATGGGCCCTGAACCTGGCACGGACGCAGCCGCGCCGGCCGGTCCACCCAGGGCCGCCATCTATGCCCATCTCCTCAGCCTGGTCGGGGCGTTCGCCTTTTGGGCCTGGACGGACCGGGGCCTGTGGTTTTTCGGGGACGAATGGGACTTCCTCGTCCAGCGCGGCCTATGGCACTGGCCGACCAACCCGGCCAGCATCTGGTTCCCCCACAACGAGCACTGGTCGACGCTGCCCATCGTTTTGTGGCGAGCTTTGTTCAACGTCTTCCACTTGAGCACGTACTGGCCCTACATCGTCCCCCTCCTGGTCCTCCACGTCGGCATCATGCACCTGTCGTGGCGATTGTCGCGACGGGCGGGCGTGGCGCCATGGGTGGCGGTGGCGGCAGTGGTGTTGCTGGGCTTCCTGGGCGCCGGGGCGGAGGACTTGACCTGGGCCTTCCAGGTCGGTTTCGTCGGCTCGGTCTTCTTCGGCCTGCTGGCACTGGAACTGCTGGACAGCGGCGGCCCGGCGCCGTCGTCGTCCCGCCTTTTGTCGGCTTGCCTGGCCCTGATAGCCGGTCTTATGTGCTCGACCGTCGGCGTTGCCATGCTTGTTGCCACGGCCTCGCTGGCCGCGGCCCGGTTGCCCCGCAATCGGGCCCTTTGGGTACTAGGGCCTCCGGTCGCGGCCTATGCGATCTGGTTCGCGGTCGTCGGTCACTCGGGGATCTCGGCCCATTCCGACCAGTTTTCGCTGACCGTGGCCACGAGCGTGCCCAATTACATCTGGACCGGGCTCTCCTCCGCCCTGGGGCAGACATTCAACCTCACTGCCGCCGGCGGCGCCCTGCTCGTCGGCGTGGCGGTGTGGGTCGGCTGCCATTTGCGCCGCCTGTGGGACCGGGAGCCGGCATTGCTCGGCCTGTGCGCCGCCGTCTTGGCTTTTTACGCCTTGACGTCTCTGGGCAGAGACACCTCCACCGTCGACGCCGGCGTTCCACGCTATATCTACATCGCCCTCGCATTGCTGGTCCCCGTCATAGGCAAGCTCCTCGGCCCCGCCCGGGCCTTTGCCGGGGCCCGGGCCGGCGCCGTCGGGCTGCTGGCGCTGACCGCGCTCGGCAATGTGGGGCAGGCCCAAACCTGGACCACGGCCCGCCTGGCGCTGACGTCCACATTGAAGACGGAGGTGCTGGCCACCGGCAGGTTGCTGGGCGAGGGGGTGCACTACGTGTCCGGGCCCGGCGCCCCCCCCATCGGCGCCTTGCCCAATTTGACGGCCGGGCCGCTCGGGGACCTGCAGCGGTCCCGTATGCTCCCCGGCACCCCCGTTTCGGCCACCGACCTCATAAATGCCCGCACGGCGCTGGCCGTGGGGACCTGGAACGGATCGGTGACGGCGCTCACCCGGCACCCACTGTCCGCCGGCCGGTTCAGGTACGAAAGATCGACGTTCGCGACGGTCTCCTCGCCACCGGGCGGTTGCCTGGCCCTGGTACCGCAGAGCGCAGATCCAGTCCAGATTTGGCTGCAGGTTGCTCCCGGCCACAGGTCGGCGTCGCTGCTGGTGGAGTCGCCACCGGCCGCTACCGGCACCATCAATTACCTGGCGGCGGTGTTGGTGCCGCCTCGGGGGCCGACGACATCGGTCCCGCTGGAGCTGGTCGTGCCCCACAAGGGAAGGGGCTACCTGAGCGACAACGACCCTCAGGCCGAACTGGTCATCACCTGGAACGTGGGCACTCCGATAACCCTGTGCGGCCTGTCCGGGCCGGGCTGAGCCCGATGAGGCTTCACGCCGCCCCACCGGAGCGCCGCCGGCCAGGATGGCACAGGTGGGCCACCGGCCTTTTCCCGGTGGCAGAGCCAGCCGGCTGGCCCCGAGCATTTGTAATCGGCGGCTACGCGTTCGGAGCGGCACTTCTGAGCGCGGTGGCCCTATGGCGGCAATCGGGGGCCCCGGCCACGACCACGGTATGGGCCGAAGACGGAAGGGTCTTTTATGCCCAGGCCTTGCGGATGTCTTTTGGGCGGACGCTGTTTACGACTTACAACGGTTACGCCCAGCTCGTGCCCCGCCTGTTGGCGCAAATCGCCCGCGGCGCACCCCCCGCTCGGGCGGCGGAGGTCTTCGCCCTGGCCGGGGCGATCAGCTTCGCCCTTACCGCGGGCCTGGTCTTTCACATGTCGAAGGGCCACATTGCCGCCCCCCTGGTGCGAGTTCTCCTGGTGGCGGCGATGGTGCTGCTCCCCATCGCCACATCGGAACTCCTCGACAACATACTTAACGTGCCGTGGTGGTTGTTTTTCGCCGCCTTTTGGGCGCTGCTGTGGAGACCGCAGACGGGGCCGGGCCAGGCCGTCGCCGGAGCCGTGTGCTTCCTGGCCGGCGCGTCGGAGCCCCTGGTGGCCCTCTTCCTCCCCCTGGCAGTGGTACGCGCCTTTGTCCTTCGGCCGCGTCGCGAGCACGCAGCCACGGCCGGACTGGTATTGGGCCTGCTTTATCAAGGCGTGGCCCGGTTGGTAGGCGGGACGAAACCCTTCCCTCCGGCCTCGCTTCACGGCATCGGGCAGGATTACGCGGAGCGGGCCGGTCTCGCCTTGCTGGGTGGCATGAGAGGCTCGGACTGGCTGATCTCACAAGACCCGGCGGTGGCGGTAGCTGTCGGTGCCCTCATCGTGTGCGTCGTCGTCGTCGTCGGCCTGAGCGCCCGCAGCGTGCCTGTCCGGGCCTTCACCGTCGCCGCCGTGGCTTTCTCGGTCGTCTCCTTCGTGGTCCCCGTCTGGTTGCGCGGCGTGAGCGCGGTCCTGAAGACCAGCACTCTGGACGAGGGCAGCCGCTACGAGGCCGTTCCCCTGCTCCTGCTCATCAGCTGCGTCCTGGTCGTGGCCGGGCACCTTTGCAGTCCTGGCGCGGCGCGCCCCGCCCACGGCGTTCCCCGGCCGTCGCCGGCAGGGCGGTGGTCGGGCCGAAAAGCGGTCGCCGTCCCAGTCGCCTGCACGGTGCTCTTCCTGCCCACCTGGGTGGCTGACTTCAGGGACGCGAACATGCGCTCGGACGGGCCGACGTGGCAAAGCCAGCTGACGGTGGCCGTCTCCCACTGCCACACCACCCACGCTCGGGCGGTGGCTGTCATGATCGACCCGGCCGGGTGGACGGCAGTTCTGCTGTGCCGGGCCATCGCTTAGGGGCGACGGTGTCGGCCTGGGTGCCGGCACAAGTGTGTGAGCGTATCCCCGGCGCCCGCGCCACCGCCCTAGGATTGCGGCCTGGTCGCCTCGTTGCCATAGACCGAACGCCAGTCGAAGATGGGCGAGGGGTCCAGCTCGGCGCCGTCGTCGAAATGCAGCTGGTCGGGCCTTATCACCAGCCGCTCCGGCCACGAGCTCATGTTGTCGTAGTGGTAATTGCTGCCGCCGCGGCGCAGTCCGGCCCGGTCCACCTGCAGGCGCCGTCGCATCTGCGCCTCGCTGCGCATGGGGTAGTGGCGCAGATTGAAGAGCCGGGGGTAGCGCTCGCCTCGGGGCGGGTTGTGGTTGAACTCTCTGACGTTGGTGGCAGATGCCCGCCAGCTGCGGATCCGGGGCGCGCAGTCCGGGAAGAGGCTGTAGTGCCGCACTCGTCGGGCTACCCGGTCCGCCTCCACGTCGTCGGCCGGCGTCCACCAATAGTTGTAATTGTTGAACTGGATCCAGTCGTACGGTGACGAGATGAGCTCGGTCAACCATTGCCGGTAGGAGCGGCTGCGGTCAGGCCCTTCGAGGAACTCGTCCTGGTCGGGCCAGGAGACCCAGTCGTAGCGCTCGACGTAGTCCTTTCGAAGATGTTCCGACATGGCCGGGTAGAGCTGGTAGAAATCGACGCTGCGGGGGACGGTGGCCAACTCCACGAGCTCCGGCTTCAGCGCTTGCAGCCGGGCAGGGGTCTCGTCGGTCGAGCCGTGGTCCCAGACGATCAGGTCGTGCTCCTGGTCGAGCAGGTAACGGACGGCCTCGTCCACCAGGTCTCCGTCGTTGTAGCACAGGAGCACGCCGAGCAGGCGGGGCCGCTGGGCCCGGCCACCGCCGCGGCGGCGCCAGGGCCAGCGGCGCTCGTCCGGGTTGGTCATCTGCGCTCCAAGGCTATCTTCGGATAGCTTCGCGGTCGGTGGTGACGAACGGGCAGCCGATGGGTGCAGTGGTGCTGGGTATGCACCGCAGCGGCACCAGCGCCTTCGCCGGCTTCTTGGCCAAAGCCGGTTTTTACGCCGGCGAGGAGGCCGACCTGCTGCCCGCGGCCGAGGACAACCCGAAGGGGTTCTTCGAGCGGGCCGACGTCAACGCCCTCAACTNNTGCCCTCAACGACCAGTTGCTGGAAGAGCTGGGCGGGGCCTGGGACAGGCCTCCCTCCCGGGCGCTCGTCGCCGAGCGCACGCCGGCCTGGCAGGGACGCGTCGCAGACGTGCTGGCCGGCCTCGAGGCCGGAGCCGGGAACCGGCCCCTGGTCCTGAAGGACCCCCGTATCAGCCTCTTACTGCCGGCGTGGTTACCGGTGCTGGACAGCCGCTTCGCCATCGTCCTGGTGGACCGGCACCCGGTCGACGTCGCTCTCTCGGTGCGCCGGAGGGACCGCCGGCCGCTCTATGTGGCCTTGGCGTTGTGGCAGATCTACTGCACCGAGCTATTGGCGGGACTGGCGGGCCGGCGGGTGCTGGTGGTGCGCTACGAGAACTTCGTGGCCGACCCCGACCGTAACACCCAGCGGCTGCTCGACCAGCTGAGCGAGGCCCTGCCCATAGAGGGGGCTGACGCCGGCCGGGCCCAGGGGTTTGTGTCCCCCGACATGAGCCACCACCAGACCGGGCCCCGGGACGCCACCAACGAGCAGGTGCTCACCGCCGCCCAGCTCGCTCTGTACCGGTGGTGGGCCGAACTGCCCGAGGGCTGGACCGAGCTTTCCGCCCCAGCCGACCTGCGGGCCGAGCCCGAGAGCGCGCTTGTAACGGCGGCGGAGTACTACGACGCCGTGGCCGACCGCTACGGCATGGAGACCGCCTACGACCTCGAGCGCCACAAGGCTTTGCATTTCGAGCAGGCCACCGAGCTGAAGGACCAGCACATCGCCAACCTCGAGGGGGCGCTGGGCGGGCTGCGCCACCAGGTCGACGACCAGACGGCGCGCCTGGCCGCGATCGAGGCCCAGGTCGAGGAGGTGCGAGGGGACAACGAGGCGCTGCGCCACCAACTGCGCACGCTTCGCGAGGATGGTCGGGCCGCCGCCGGCAACCTTTTGGCGGTGGCAAGACGGGGGTGGTCGAGCCGCCCGGCCGGCTAACCCGTCGCCGCCTGCTCCGGGGTCAGACGTCCCACCATCAGGTCCGGCGCCCGCCGGGGGGCGAGGCAGAACTCGAGCAAAGGCTGAGCGGCGCGTTCCCAGGTGTGACGCTCCGCCAGAACCGCGAAGTGCGGGCGGGAGGCAGGAGCGGACAGCACCCGCTCGAGTGCCTGCTCCAGACCGGCCACGTCGCCGGCGACAACGGTCACGCCCAGACCCGCGGCCGCAACCTCCTCGGCCAGGACGTCGCCTGCCGTG
>PMLI01000377.1 GCA_003158835.1 Acidimicrobiaceae bacterium | reverse complement strand
AACGGCGTGCTCATCTCGTGGGCCGTGCCAAAAGGTCCCTCTTACGACCCCGCCGTCAAACGTCTGGCTGTCAAAGTCGAGGACCACCCACTTGATTACCGGGATTTCGAGGGGACGGTCCCGGGGGGAAATTATGGGCCGGGTTCGGTCATAGTCTGGGACGAGGGCACCTACCGCAACCTGACGACCAGCCATGGCCAGGTCGTCCCGGTGGCCGACGCCGTTTCCGCCGGACATGTCTCGGTGTGGCTGCAGGGTTCCAAGCTCGTAGGCGGCTGGGCCCTCACCCGCCTTGACGGGGTCAACTGGGCACTGGTCAAGCGCAACGACGAAAAAGCGGCCCGCCAGCGCGACGTCACATCCGAAGAGCCGCGCTCGGTCAAAAGCGGTCGTACCTTGGAGGAGGTGAGCCAGGGGGCCCCTCAGCCCGGCCCCGACGCCACCGGAGCAAGCGTCGCGCCCGCCACTTTCTTCCCACCCATGCTGGCGCAAATCGGAGACGTGAGCCCGGCCGGGCCGGCCGGGTGCCCGCCCGCGGGCCGGAAAGGCGAGTGGCTGTTCGAGCCCAAGTTGGACGGTTTGCGTTGCCTGGCTGTCCGCAACGGGGACGACATCACGTTGTTTTCTCGCAACCGGCTCTCGTTCAACTCGAGGTTCCCGTCGGTTGTCAAAGCGTTGGGACGTCTCGCCGCTAACAATTTCGTCATCGACGGGGAACTGGTCGGGATGGTCGACGGTCACGGCGACTTCGGTGCCCTCCAACAGGGCAAGGCCCCGGTCCAGTTGTGGGCCTTCGACCTACCTTGGCTCCTGGGCCAGGACCTGCGCCATCTGGCCATAGAGGACCGCAAGGCACTCCTGAACAAGACCGTGACCGAAGGCGAGGACCTGAAATTGGTGCGGCCCCTCCCCGGTGATGGGCGGCAGCTGCTCGAGAACGCGTGCCGGCAGGGTTGGGAAGGCCTGGTGGCCAAGCGTTCCGGCTCGCGGTACCGGGAGGGGCGATCTCCGGACTGGCGCAAACTGAAATGCGGGTCCCGGCAAGATTTCGTCGTCGGCGGCTTCACGGCTCCCCGGGGGACGAGGGATGGCTTCGGCGCGCTCCTGCTCGGCTGCTGGGAGGCGGGTGCGCTCGTCTATGCGGGCAAAGTAGGCACCGGCTTCAATCGGTCGGAACTGGCGGAGCTTCTGGGCGCGCTGGTGCGGACAGAACGGAGCACGTCGCCGTTCCGGTCCGGGGACAAGACCGGCGCGGCCCGCTGGGTCGACCCGGAACTGGTGGTCGAGGTGGCTTTCAGCACCTGGGCCCCCGACGGGCGTCTCAGGCACCCCCGGTTCCTCGGGCTCAGGTCCGACAAAGCCGGTACCGAGGTCGTTCGCGAGGCTGGCCCGGGCACTCCCAGCCACAGGGGGGGCCGGGCCCGATAAGCTCATGCCCACCGAAGACACCGGCTCGCGCGCCCGTCGGGGCGCCAGCCGTGCCACCGGCACGTACGGGGTCACCAGGAGGAAAGCACTCTGTCAAACGCCAACACCAATGCCAAAGAACAGGGCATCCTGCTCGAAGGGACCGTCGTCGAGTCCCTGAAGAACGCCACCTTCCGGGTCAAGACTGACAACGGCCACGAGGTGTTGGCTCACAACTCGGGCAAGATGCGCATGCACCGGATACGTGTGCTGCCCGGTGACAGGGTGCAAGTTGAGATCAGTCCCTACGACCTTAAGCGCGGCCGGATCACCTACCGGTTCAAGTAGGGCGTCGGCGCCGGGCGGAAAGGCGCCGTCCGCAGTACGCCTCGCTCAGGTCCACTGGCCCCTGCCGGTCAGGACCTCTTTTAGCAGCGTCGGCCGGTCTGTCATGATGCCGTCGACGCCGAGGTCGAGCACCCGCTCCATCGCGTCCCGCTCGTCCACCGTCCAAACGTGCACTGCGATCCCCGCCCTGTGGCAGGCGGAGATGAAGCCGGTGCCCAGGATGGGCAAGCCACGACGCCGCTCGGGCACCTGGGCGGCGGAGGGCCGTGTACCCAGGGGCAACCACGGGACGGTTCTCGCCGCCACCAGCCGGGCAATGGTGGTTCGTCCCGCCCCGGTGGCCAGGTCCGGTCCCAGAGCCGCTCGCACCCGGGCCGTCCGCCGGCCCGAGAAGGCAGCTACGAGGACCCTCTGGGTGGCACCGGCGCGCCTGATGGCATCAACCACAGGTGAGATGGCTCGGCGCCTCTTCACGTCTATGTTCCAGTGCAGTTCGGGCCACATGTCGAGCAGTTCGTCGAGCCGGGGGACTTCTCGGCCGTCACCGAGCCGGACATCTTGGAGTTGCCGCCATGTCATCGCGCTGACGGTGCCCGGTTGGCCCGAGACCCTGTCGATGGTCGGGTCGTGAATGGCGACGGCCACACCGTCGTCAGTGGCCCTTATGTCTGTCTCGACGTAGTGGTAGCCGAGCGAGACGGCATGAGCGAAGGCCGACCATGTGTTCTCGGGCGCCTCTGCCGCGCCGCCGCGATGGGCGAAGGCAAGGGGGGCGGGAAAGTCAAAGAAGCCTCGGACCGGGACCACGGCCTCAAAGTAGCTCCCCGAGCATGGCGGTGGCGTTGCAGGCTCTTCGGGCGGGCCGCTCCCGGGCACCGAAAGCACCTCCGGCGGGGTACGGTTTGGCGGTGACAGGCATGGACCTCGTTTCTGCTCGATTGCTACCCGCAGGCTGCGCCGGAGGGTGGTTGGCCCGGACCTCCGGGGCGGTCGTCTTCGTGCCCGAAGACGGCGAAGAGGCCAGGGAGATGATCTCGGCCTGCCTGGCTTGCGATGGGGCCATGGAGCTACTGGGTGGCGTGGGCTCGCGCCTGGCCGATCCCAGAGCTGCGCCCTGGCCCCCTTTCGCCCTCGTGGCGGCCCGGGGCGCCGAGCTGGTCGCCGTTGTGCACGGCCCCGTCGAACTGGTAGTCGAGCGGGCGGGCGACAAGGAGCGTCTGTACGGGGGCGACCATGTCGGCTCGTGGTTGAACAAGGCGTTGCCGCAGGTCGAGGCGTTGCACGCGGGCCAGGGGGCGCAGACGGACGCATTGGTGGACCTGCGCCAGGGCGTGGTCAGGGCGGCCGGGTTCCTATTGGTGCTACGGCACCAATCGGTGGGCCGGACCGCGGCGGAGCCGGGCCGGGCGGCGGCTCGGACCGAAGAAGCGGGAGCGCGCCGCGTCGCCGGGCCCGAGGCACGGCGGCCGGCGGAGGTGGAAAGCCCGACCGTCGCCGACCCGGCCGTCACCCCGGTTCAGGTGGCAGAAGACGTGACTTTGATCGAACGCGGCGGCGGTGGCACCAGCGGCGCCGGAACGGCGGCGGGCCAAGGCCGCGCCCTGTGGAACGCTCAGGCCGGGCCTTTCGTCCGGGGTGTCTGCTGTCCCCGAAGGCATCTCAACGACCCTCGAGCGGCCGTGTGCCGGGCCTGCGGCCTGCCCATAGCCGCCGGCGCGCCCCAGGTGGAAGGCCCCCGACCACCCGTGGGCAGGCTCACCTGGGACAACGGGGAGGTGCACCAGCTGGCCGGGGCGGCCCTGGTGGGGCGGGACGTGGCTCACGATGGGGCGATCGCGGCCGGCGAGCTGGCCCCGCTCGTGCCCTCGGGCCCCAATGACAGCATGTCTCGGGTCCACGCCGAGCTTCGACCTTCGGGTTGGGACGTCGTGGTCCTCGACCGGGGCTCGACCAACGGCACTTTTGTCTGGGACGAAACCAGCAAGGCCTGGCAGCGGCTATCGCCAGGGGAGGCCCACGTGCTACGGGCAGGAACGGTGCTCGCCTTCGGGGAGCGCACGGCCACCTTCGAGCCCGCCGAAATGCAAGCCCTATAGGCCCTCCCGACCCCGGGTACCCCCAGGCCCTGGACGTCCCGGCCCGGCGCCCGTCCCGGGGCCCCGAGCCATACGGCCGGTCGAAGCTGAAGCTTGCCTAATTGGCTCGTGGCGCGGGCCGAGAAAGTCCTAGGGTGCTCATATGGCAGACAGGGCGCACTTCGCTGAGCAGGCGATGGGCTACATGGGATCGCTGTACAGCGCCGCCCTGCGTATGACCCGCAACCCCTCCGACGCCGAAGACCTGGTACAGGAGACGTACCTGAAGGCCTACCGAGCCTTCGGCACGTTCCAGGAAGGCACCAATCTCAAGTCGTGGCTCTACAAGATCCTCACCAACACGTTCATCAACAACTACCGGGCCAAGCGCCGGCGACCGGCCGAAACCGAGCTCGACGACGTAGAAGACCTTTACCTCTACCACCGCCTGGGAGGTAACCAGGCGGCCTCGTTGGGACGCAGCGCCGAGGACCTGTTCCTTGACCGGTTCACGGAGTCGGATGTCAAGGGCGCCCTCGACTCGCTGCCCGAGACGTTCCGCTTGCCCGTGTACTTGGCCGACGTCGAGGACTTCACGTACAAAGAAATCGCGGAATTCCTCCACGTGCCGATCGGTACGGTCATGAGCCGCCTGCACCGGGGAAGAAGAGCGCTCCAGAAAGCGTTGTACACGTTTGCCGAGGAACGGCGCCTGTCCGCCCCGGCCGATGTCCCTATCTAGGTGCATGAGGCAAGACCAGCGAGAGGGTTATGGAACGCGACCAACCGCATAGCGCTGAGTGGGCGTCCCCGCTGCCTGGCCGTCCGGTTTACGAGCCGTGCCAGGAGGCCATTGCCACCCTGTACAGCTTCCTGGACGGAGAGCTCACTCCCGAACGGCGCGAGACGATCCGCCACCACCTCGAGGAGTGCTCGCCCTGTTTCGAGGCGTTCGGCTTCGAGGCCGAGCTGAAGGCGCTGGTAGCACGAAAGTGCCGTGACGAGGTCCCGGCCCCTCTGCGCCGGCGCGTCGCCGAGGCGCTCCGGGCCGAGGACGTGCCTTCTTGAATATGACCTTGACCTTTGGGGTAGATCGCCTTGCGTCCGGGAAGGAACCGTCTTTAGCAAACGTTAGTGGGAGAGATGAGCGAACGATCACTTGGAGGTCACATGCTGAGCGGCGGCGAACGGCCGTCCAAGGCATTCGGTCAGGACCGGGTATGCCGCGAGACCGGTTGCAACACCAAGCTCTCGAGGTACAACAACGGCAAATACTGTTTCCAGCACGAGCCCATGGCCGTCCCGCGCACCCGGGGCAAGAAGATCGCCTGAGCGTCGCGGCCGGCTGGACCGGGCCGCCCGGGGCCGGCCTGAGGTGCCGCCAGAAGTGAGGGCGGCCGAGGCAGGAAGCACGGGCGACAGCGAGCCGGGCGTTTGGGCGGCCGAGCCCATCTCGTGGGACCTGGCCGAACGCATCGCGACGAGGATCGCGGGCCGCCAGGAGTACTTGCCGCTGGGCCGGTTGACCGTCCTCGAGGAGGACTTTTCCGAACTCACAGCCGAGGCGGAGGCTCTGGTGGAAAAGGAGACCGGTCTTCGTTCATTATGCGGACCGGCACGCGCCCGGGTGACCGATCGTCCGGGTTGGGTGAGCGCCATCGTCGCTTCGTTCCAACGACTGTTGCGACCCCTGGCCCAGAAGTTGGAGGCGGCTCTTTCGAAGCCGGCTCCGATGTTGGGGCCGGTCGCCGTGCGGGTCCCCGCCCAGGTCAGCCGCAACATTAGCGGTGTGCAGCTCGGGCTGTTGCTGGGTTGGATGTCGACCCGTGTCCTGGGCCAGTACGACCAGTTGCTCATCGAGGACGAGCGGCCGGAGGACCAGGACATCGTTTATTACGTGGGCCACAACATCATCGAACTGGAAGATCGGTACGGCTTCCAGCCCCGTCAGTTCCGCCTGTGGATAGCTCTGCACGAGGTGACCCACAGGGCGCAGTTCACAGGTGTGCCGTGGTTGCGGCCCCATTTCTTGACGCTGGTGAACTCGCTGGTGGAAGGGGTCGACCCCGACCCGAAGCGGTTCCTGGAGGCCCTGAAGAGGGCGGCCGTACAGGCTCGGGAAGGGCACAACCCCCTCGACGAGGGCGGGCTTCTCGCGTTGCTGGCCTCGCCCGAGCAGCGCCAGGCCCTGGACCAGATCGGGGGCCTGATGAGCCTGCTGGAGGGCCACGGCGACATTGTGATGAACCGGGCGGCCGAGGGGCACGCGGCGCAAGCGCCGCGTTTCGCCAGCGTGTTGCAACAACGCCGGCAACGACGGGGCGCGGCCAAAGTGGTGAGTTCACTGGTGGGCTTCGACGCCAAGCTCAAGCAGTACGAGCAGGGAGAGCGTTTCATCCACGCCGTGGAAGCGGCCGGCGGGCAGGAGCTCTTCCGCCGCATATGGCAGAGCTCCGAGTGGCTGCCGACATTGGCCGAGATCCGCCGGCCGGCGGCGTGGATATCCAGAGCCGAAGGCCTGGGGCGCACGGCCTGACTCCTGGCCGTCGGTGGCGCGGGCGGCCATAGAGTGCAACCGCCATAGAGTGCGACCACAGTGCACCCGCCCGCCGTGGACGAACTGAGCCCGGTGACATGGCCGGCCGAGGCCGCCGACCTGCTGCGTCGCTGCTCGTTCCCTGCCGCGGGCCAGCCGGCGGTGTGTGCCGTGTCGGGCGGCGCAGACTCATTGGCGATGCTGGCCCTGGCCGTGGCCGCCGGTTGCCGCGCCCACGCCGTGCACGTTGACCACGGGCTTCGTCCCGGCAGCGCCCGGGAGGCGCAGGCGGTGCAGGCGGCCGCACAAGCGCTGGGCGCAACTTGGCAGACGATCTCGGTGACCGTCGAGCACGGGCCCGACCTCGAAGGGCGCGCTCGGGCGGCCCGCTACGAAGCCTTGCCGAGAGGGGTCATGGTGGGCCACACCGCCGACGACCAAGCCGAGACCCTGCTGCTGAACCTGCTGCGCGGAGCGGCACTGGACGGCCTCAGCGGCATGCGGGCCAGTGGGGCCGGCCGGCGAGGAGTGGCCCGGCCCATCCTCGACCTGCGGCGGGCGGAGACAGCCGCGTTTGTGGCCGCGCTGGGCCTCGAGCCCGTGACGGACCCGTCCAATTCGGACGTGCGCTTCCGGCGTAACCGGGTCCGCCACGAGATCCTGCCGCTGCTGGCCGAGGTCGCTCAACGTGACCCGGTGCCTCTGCTGGCCCGCACCGCGAGACTCCTGGGTGAGGACGCCGACCTTCTGGCCATCCTCGCTTCGGGGCTCGACGCCACGGACACGGCGGCTCTGCAGGACGCCCCCAAGCCGCTGGCAAAGCGGGCGCTGCGCGCCTGGTTGCGCCAGGAGCAGGGGCCCGAGCACCATCCCCCCTCGGCGGCCGAACTCGGACGCACCTGGATGGTGGTGACAGGGGAAACGACCGCGTGCGAGCTGGCCGGCGGCCGGCGCGTGAGCCGGTCCGCCGGCCGCCTCAGGCTCAGCCCCAAGCCCCCCGCCGTGCCCGAGCCCCCGCCGTAGAGGTATAGCTTTGGCAGGACCATGGCATTGACGACCGACGACCCCTACCTCGGTCCCGTAGTCGTCTCGGAGGAGGACATCCGGGACAGGACGAGAGAGCTCGGGGCCCGCATAACGGCCGACTACCAGGGACGGCCCCCGCTCCTAGTGGGGGTCCTGAAAGGCGCGTTCGTTTTCATGAGCGACCTGGCCCGGGTCATCGACCTCCCCGTGGAGTTCGATTTCATGGCTGTGGCCTCGTACGGGAGTAGTACTCGCACCAGCGGCGTGGTGCGGATCGTCAAAGATCTGGACAGCGACCTCGCCGGGCGCCACGTGCTGCTCGTCGAGGACATCGTGGACTCGGGCCTGACGTTGGCATTTCTCTTGCGCAACCTCGCCGCCCGCCACCCGGCCAGCCTGGCCGTGTGCGCGTTGCTGGTGAAGGACGTCGAGCCCTCGGTGGCCGAACTGGCTTATGTGGGCTTTCGCATCCCGAGGGACTTCGTGGTGGGTTATGGCCTGGACATGGCCGAGCGCTATCGCAACCTGACCTGCGTGCGGCGGTACGAGGGCCCTGAGTCCCTGGCCTGAGCCGGGCAAATAGGCCCGAGCCGGGTTGATAGCAATGAGCCGCGCCATGGCGGTCCCGCCTATAGGGTGAGCGCGTGCCCGTGGACATCGAAAGGATCGAAGCCGCCGTCCGCGAGATACTGGCCGCGGTGGGCGAGGAGCCCGACCGGGACGGCTTGCGGGCGACACCGGGACGGGTGGCCCGCATGTACGCCGAGATCTTCTCCGGCCTCCACGAAGACCCGGGCCAATACCTGACGGCCACCTTCGAGGCCGACCACGATGAGTTGGTCCTGGTCCGGGACATCCCCCTCTACAGCGTGTGCGAACACCACCTGCTGCCCTGGTTGGGACGGGCCCACGTGGCCTACATCCCGGGCCGCGACGGGCGGGTCACGGGGCTGTCCAAGGTCGTCCGGCTCGTGGACGGTTTCGCCAAACGGCCCCAGGTCCAGGAGCGGCTCACCTCCCAGGTGGCCGACACGCTCGTCCGGGTGCTGGAGCCCCAGGGAACGTTGGTCGTCGTCGAGGCCGAGCATCTGTGCATGTCGATGAGGGGGATCCGCAGACCGGGCTCCACGACGGTTACGTCAGCGGTCCGGGGCCACTTCCTGACCAGCGCGGCAGCACGGGCGGAAGTTCTCGGCTTCATCCAGAGACCGGGCTCCCGCTGATGCCTGGTCGTCCGGGGGCCGGTCAGTACTAGTGCACGGCGGCCCGGGCCACGACTAGGGTGCCGCCGACCAAGACGAGGACGGTCCCGATGCGGTAGAGCCATTGGCCGATGTCCTCGTACAGCTCGGGCTCGATCAATTGACCGGGGCCGAAAAACCGCCTGCGCCAGCGCGCCCCTACGCCCGCGAACAGGCAGAGACCGCCGTAAGCGCACGTCGCCGTGCCCAGCTTGGCGTGGAGGTAGCCCAGCGCCCACCAGGTGGTGTAGACGAGGCTCGCCATCTTGACCAACGCCCAGAGCCGGGTCACGGGCAGCCAGCGACGGCGCCGCTGCCAGGCTGGAGCCACGCCCGAAAGAGGTTGTGCCTCGACGCTCGGTACGGCTGTCACCCCTGGTCCGACCGGTCCGCTCCCGGTCCTGAGCGGAGCTGAAGCGTCGGGAGCAGCGAGCGTCACGTCAGCTGTGGCCCGGCGCTGCTCGGCCGCCCACCAGCCGGCGGCGATCAGGTCGGGTGATGGCGGAGCCTCGGCTTCTGAGCCGGCGGGGAGCCGTCCGTTGGCTGCGGGCACCACAAAAGGGTCGTCAACCCCCGGCCCGGTCTTGAGCCCGGCACCAGTCCCGGCCCTCGCCTCCTCCGGGGACCTATAAGCTGGCCCACTGCCATGAGGCTTGTGATGGGCGTACTCAACGTGACGCCTGACTCGTTTTACGACGGGGGACGCTGGGAAGACGGAGCAGCTGCGGTTGATCAAGGGTGCGCGATGGTCCGGGCGGGCGCCGGCGTCATCGACGTCGGAGGCGAGTCGACCAGGCCGGGCGCTTTGCCGGTCGACGAGAAGGAGGAGATGCGGCGCGTCCTGCCCGTCGTCCGGGAGCTGGTCCACCAGGTGGGGAGCCGAGCCCGTATTTCGGTCGACACCACCAAGCGGGCCGTGGCGGAGGCGGCACTCGATGCCGGTGCAACCATTCTCAACGACGTTTCTGCCTCGCTGTGGCCCACCGCGGCAGAGGGCCATGCCGGTTGGGTGGCCATGCACATGCGGGGCCGGCCTTCGGACATGATGTCTCTCGCCAATTATGGAGATGTCGTGACCGAAGTCAGGGAGTTCCTCGTCGATCGGGCGGAGCGGGCGGCCCAGGCCGGTGTAGCCGAGATCTGGGTGGACCCCGGCCTCGGTTTTGCCAAGACGACCGCGCACAACCTGGCCATACTGGCGCACCTCGACGACCTTGTCGCCACCGGGTGGCCAGTAGCCGTCGGCGTTTCCCGAAAGCGGTTCACCGGCGCCGTCGGGGGCGGGAGCGAGGCCGCCCCCGCCCCCGACCGCCGCGAAGCCTCTCTGGCCGGCGCCGTGTGGGCGATGCAATGTGGCGCAGCCATGGTGCGCGTCCACGACGTGAAGGCGACCGCCGACGCGGCGAAGCTCGTCGGCGTCAGGTGACGGGACGCCGGTCATGAGGGGGAAATGGGCCGCCGGCATCAAGCCACGGTTCTTCACGTGGGTGATAAAGGACAAGCTCGCCATTTGTGAGCGGCCCGGGGGCTACGCCCGCAATCACCGCAAAGTGCGCAGGCGGGAAGAAATCCTGTGGCTGAAATGCCAGGGTTTCACCCGCGTCATTTCTCTGCTCGCTTCACCTCACAACCTCCATGCTTACGACGAAGAGGGCCTGGTATGGTCCCACATCCCCTTTGCGGGCAACGACGACCCCGTTTCGGTCCTGCCGGACCTGTACGAACAGCTGCGCTCCTGGCTGCGGGACGGCGAACGGGTGGTCCTTCACCAAGAAGAGGTCAGCGACAGGCTCATGGGTGTCGTCGCCGGCTATGTGCATTGGAGCGGCCTCATCCCTCAAGGCGCGCAAGCGGTGGCAATAGTCGAGCGGCTTTTCGGGCGTCAGATGGGCCCGGAAGGGCGAGAGCTCGTGGCCCTGGTGCCGGGGCTCGCCAAGCCCGGGCAGGTGGCCCGCACCGCTGGTGCCTGATCCGGAAAGCTCGCCCGGCGGGGACCTGGGCCTGGTTCGGCCCGGCCCGGACCGGATCCTCCTGTCCGGCCTGCGCTTCATGGGGACGCACGGGGCTCTGCCGGAAGAGTCTCAACGGCCCCAGCCGTTCGAGGTCGACCTGGAGCTCTTGTTGGACCTCCGCGACGCGGGCCGGACGGACGACATCGCCGCCACCGTCGACTACGGCACGCTGTGCGAGGTGGCGCGGGCCGTCGTCGAGGGCCCCCGGGCCCTGCTGATGGAGCGGCTGGCCGAGCAGGTGGCCGACCGTGCCCTGGCCGCCGCCGGGGACCGTGCCCAGGGCATCGTGGTCACCGTCCGAAAGCTCCGGCCCCCGGTGCCGGTCGACTTGGCGGCGGCCGCCGTGCGTATCTACCGACCGTGAGCGGCGAGTCCCGCCGGGCTTTCGTGGCGCTGGGCTCTAACCTCGGCGACAGGTGGGCCCACCTGTGCGGGGGCCTGGCCCAGCTGCCCGATGTGGTGGCCGTTTCGCCCGTCTACGAGACCGCGCCGGTTGGCAAAACTGATCAGCCCAACTTTCTGAATGCGGCGGCGCTCGTCGAAACCGATCTGAATCCCGGCGAACTCAAGGCGCTGGTCCTGCAACGCATCGAGCGCGAACTGGGCCGGGTGCGTACCGCCGACAAAAACGCGCCGCGCACGATTGATATGGACATTGTCCTGGTCGGCGACCAGGTTTTGCAGATGGGGCCGCGACCTATCCCCGACCCGGATTTGCTCCGGTACGCGCATATCGCCGTTCCGGTCGCCGATCTCGCGCCCCCGTTTCGCCACCCGGAAACGGGGCAGAGTTTGCTCGCGATTGCCCAGGAAATTACCCGGGGTCAACCAGCCGGACAACTGGTTCCGCGC
>PMLI01000302.1 GCA_003158835.1 Acidimicrobiaceae bacterium | reverse complement strand
GTCCGGACCGAACACGGCCAGAAGTTCACCACCAGGCAAGTGAGCAGACAGTAGTTTCGCCTTGATGTTGAAGAGGAAGTCGCCGTTCAGCAACCAGCTCAGCGATTCCCCGTGCTGCATCCCGATACCCTGCTGCAGGTCGATGTAGAGCTGAGCGCGCTCGGCGGGCCCGAGGATCTCACCGTTGGCCTTGGTAATGGCCACCACATCGATGTCGCCGGTGATCCGGCGGAGTATCCCCAGGCCCCCCGAGGAATCGCCGAGCTCGAGGCGGAAATAGTCGGTGCCCAAGGGCCGGTAACCGATGAGGGACTTTTGGCTAACCGGGTCAAGCGAGAAGCGCCGCCACTTGGCCTGGTTGGGCCCGATGACGCCCTGAGCGGTGCGGTCAAAGCCAATGTTCACCTTGCCCGCTTTGGCGTAGGCTTCGTACTTGGCGTAGTAATCGGCCCACTCCTTCTCTCGGTCGGCGTAGCGGGCCAGTACGGCGTTGGCATCGGCGCTGTCCAACGAGGCGGCGGCGATACGGGCCTCGACCTCGGTCTTGGTGAGGGGCTGGGCGAAGACCACCGAGCCCAGGTCGTCGGGAAGGTAGCCGAGGAACTTGACGTCTATTTGGTCGACGTTCTTTATCTTGATTAGCTCGGGTTTCACGACCGCTTTGAACCGCTCGATCCAGCTCAGCGACTCTGGGTTGCGGGAGCGGACCGAGATCAGCAGGCCCCGCTGTTCAGCCCAGTACTGCAGTTGGGCGGCTTCCCGTCGGCCGATGCCGTATATAGTCTCCAGGGACTTGGCCCCGTTGGCCAGGAGGTTGTCTCCCTGCTTCAGCCCGGCCAGGGTCTTGACGCCCTTTGTGACAATTTCGGACTCCCGCAGCTTCTGGGCCAGGCTTATCGTATTGGTCGCCTGCTTGGCCCCAAAGCGCCCGACGGCTTCGAAGGTGGCATCGGTGAGCAGGAACGAGGCGGCTTCGGGCAAGCCGTACCCGGCCACCGTGCCGGCCTCGGTGCCCAGCGTGTGCCAGTCGCCGGTCTGGTAGGCCGTCTCCACGGTGGTGAAATAGCCGGTGACCGCAGAGTTCATCTGGGCCTTGAGGCCCGAGAACTTCTGCACGCTGGAGATGACGTCGCCGGCGACCTGGTCTTCGAAGGCCTGGCGCTGAGCGGCGTCCATGGACTGCCAGAACAAAACGTTGAACTCCACGCCAGCCAGGAACTGGACCGTCGACGCGGCGGCCGAAGCAGTGGCCACCACGGCGCGGCCGGCAATGGTGGGGAAGTTGGTGACCAGCTCCTTCACGCCGTTGAAGTTGCTCATCACCCAGCTGGCGGCGCAGGACGTGAACGCCCGGGTGAAGCCGTCGGCCAAGGTGGCAAAGCTCGAGTCGACGGCAGGGGCGGAGTCGTCGATATGGACGACCACTTGGTCCAGGTCACCGCCGATGCGGATCTGTTCAGGGATCAGGGGTGCCTCGGTCCCGTCGGCGTTGACCACCTTGGCCTGGGGGTCGTAGGTAAGGGTGGCCCGGGTGCCCCCGTCTTCGGCGGTGACCACGGGGGCAGCGAAGTCGACGGTCTCGCCCGGCTTCAATATGCCGGCGATGACGGGCACGTAGCCATCGGGCTGCGGGCTGGCCTGGTCGTCGTCGGCGGTAGCATCACCGGCGTTGCCAACAATGTCGGGGATGATCGGCGAGAGGTCCAGGCTCTGGGGCAGGCTCCGGTTGGTGACCGAGCCGGTGAGGGTCACTGTTGAGCCGCTGGTGACCAGCGAGCTCGGGATGCTGGAGGGGTTGATCTGGAAGTACAGCAGCGCCGTGGGCAGGGCGGTGATGGTCCCCGACCCCTGGCTCACGTTGGTCCCGCTCGACCCCGGGGTCGAGGATAGGACCTGGGCCGACAGGACAAACGACCCGTTGCCGATCACCGTGAGCGTGTACGTCCTCTTGGCGCTGGCCCCGGGGGCCAAGGTCCCGATCGGGGGGGGTGGCTTACGGGGTGGCGTCACCGTGGCCGGGACCTGGCGGGTGGCGTCGGCCAGGTTGGCGAACGACAGGGCGGGCGTGCCGTTGACCGACACGTTGTCCTGGCGGGTCGTCGATGTGTTCTTGATGGTGACCTGAGCGGTGACATCCTGAGGGATCTCGCCCCGGTCGTTATCAGCCAGCCGAATGGTGTCCTTTAGCGGGGCTTTGCCGGGCTCGCGCAATACGAGGGGGGCGTTGTTGCGCAGGAAGGCAACGCTTACGCTGAGGGGTCCTTTCCGGGGGACGTGGGCCCTGTGCGGCCCTGGCGTAGCCGCACCACCTGCAGAAAGCTGGGCCTGAACGTAGAACCCTCCGTCTCCCTGTCTCACGCCGTGCCCTGGGATGTCCTTCGATGTGACCACCGTCCCGCCGATGACCTCGGGGAACACCTGGGGGACCGTGCACGCTCTGTTCTTGCACAGAGTCGTTACGATCCGCAGCGCTGGGCTCGTGAGCGACGTACAAGGAACGTGCTGCCCACAGCCGTGATTGTAAGCAGCACCGTCCGCAAGAACGACACTTTGCGCGCAAGAGGGGTCGTTGCGGGACCACGCGCAGGGGAAGGCCTCGGCGACAAAGCCCGTGGCCAGCAGCGTGCCGGCCCCGCCGCCCAGCGCGATCGTGATCGTGAAGGGCTCTGTACGGAAGCAACCGACGTACTTCCCGTGCGGGTAACCCGGGCACGGTGCGAGGGTCAGCGCCGGCACGGACACCGACCCGGTGAACGGGTCGAGCGGGAGCATCGGCTTCGACGGGTCCCATCCGGGCGGGAGAACAACCCCGAAGTCCCCGTAGTTGTTCGGCAGGCAATCCTGCTGATGAAGGGCCCGGGGCTTGCACCTAGGGAGCGTCGCCGAAGGGTGTGCGGAGCTTGCCGACGCCGAGGGTGCCAGACCGACCGGTGCGCCGCCACCAAGTACCGCCAAGGAGATCAGCGCTGCCAGGGCCGCGCGCCGCGACAGTCTCCACCGCGCGCCGGGGCCCCGGTGCGACGTACCGCCGCGGCGCGTTGCGCTACGCTGAGGATCTAGAGGGCGCGCCCTCATACCGTGCCCGCTCGCATCCCGAAAGCTCCTCCCGAACGATCGTTCCCCCGTACGAGCGACCTCGTTCGGGCCGTACCGGTCGTGCCGTCACGCTCCCGTACGAGCATGGTCAGCCTCGACAGGCGCAACTGAGCACCGACGACGCGTGACTCTACGGCATTATCGACCTCAGCGCGCGGTCCGTGGCCACCACCCCTGGACGTCCAAATGCCCGGCGGTACCTGGCCGGGGCCGCCGCCTGAGCCGACGACGCAGTACCGCCCGCTGCCATCGGACGCCTCGGCAACCTCGGTGACGTCGCGTGCGTACCCCACCGGCACGTCCGTGGCCGTCTTGGCGCCTAGGGGTACGCGGGCATGTGGTCTACGAACAGCGCAGGCCGGGCCAGGGCCCGGCGGAGGATGTGCTCCGCAGGGGTCACCCGGCAAACTCAGCCCAGGGGGGCAAATTCGTAGGCACGCCTGGCGTCGGCAGCATCGTCGGCGCCGATGACCACGACGTCACCAGACACCGCCACTTCCCCCGGGTCGGCGGCGAAATCGCCCGCATGACCATAAGTGGCGCTGTAGGGCAGGTCCTTGCCCATCACCGCGGCCACCTGGTGCCAGCCGCGGGCCGATCGCCGCTCAGCAGTAGCTTGCTATACCAGGCTGTAAAGTGACCGAGCCACGGAAACGGCCCGGCGCTCAAACGCAGCGCCCCTCAGTGGTGTAATACAAGACTTGGGCGTGCACGGCGCATTTACGTTGTAGCTAGCCGAGAGGTAGCCCTGGGTGTGGCCATGTTCGAAGAAGACGACAACCTGGACCCCGAGCTGGTCGATGTCCGCATAGTAAACGGCACCGCCTGGGCCCAGGCCCGACAGTGCCGTTTTTGCCATCCCACCGTCTTCGGCACCCAGCGGGGCTGACGAGGCGGCCAGCGCTACCGAGACGCTACCGGTCCCGTGGTCGAAGCTCTCCTGGCACCGCCCCGCTTTCCCGGTGAACGACTCGGTGGGGTTCTCGCCTGGCTGCCCGTTGCCGATCACGTTCACAGCGTGAGCCTTCGACAAGAGCATGCACGGGGGGACAGTGCTGACAGGGGCCGGGATGTCAACGGTAAACGTGT
>PMLI01000536.1 GCA_003158835.1 Acidimicrobiaceae bacterium | reverse complement strand
TGCTTGGGCCAGCCAGGCTCGCCCAGGAGCCCCCCGTCGATGGCTATCTGCACCCAGTTCGCACGGAAGCCGTCGTTTAGGTGCGCTCCCCAATCCCAACCGTGGTAGTCAAGTGTCAAGATGGGCGGCTCTGGTGCGAGGACGACTACCTTGTCCCGGATGGCGTCGAGGACATTGGGGAGGCCCTCCGCATTTTCGTTACCGGCCCGGCGGCTGGACGCCTCGAAGTCGTCCCAACGTGCCGGCATTGCCTCCGGCAACCACTTCTGTAGCACCTCGAAGAACCGGCGGGCACCCGTTGGTGTCACCAATGGGCCGCCCGCTGCCCACCACGAAAGCGTGAGGAGGTCGAAACCGTCATAGGGAAGGCGGTGGTTCTTGACCCGATGCACCCCCCTAGGTGCCCAGGTCTTGCTCACGTCTTCGGGTGAGACGGCGCCGTGACCCCGGCGCGCTATGGCATTGGCAGCCCCTTTGACCGCCTGTTCCCCCGTTGGGCTCGTTCCCTTGAGTTTGACCTCGACTGCGTAGGAGATCCCGGCCACCAAGGCCTGTGCCTGCTCGGGAGCGTCGTCTATGGCCACGGGGCGAGGACGCGTGGCGCGCGCCGACCACGAACGTCCCGCCCGCTCATACTGGTCGCCTTCGTCCGACCACCCCAGCGGGCCAAGCGCGCCAGCCATGTCGGGAGCCGTCGCCAGCCACACGGTTAGGGCCTGGTCGCCAGTGGGTCGNNGCTCCCCCCGCCATGACCCCCGTCGTCGCCGTCCAGAGACCGCCGGCGGGCCTGAGGAGGGCGTTGCACACGTGGAAGCATGCCAGATAGGCACGGGTCCCGACACGGCCTCGGCCACGGCCGAGCTGCAGGTGGCCTGCGTCGGCTACATGCTGACCCGGCTCTAACGGGAGGCCTTCGCCCCGAGGTTGCCAGGTTAGAGGCCGTCCAGTAGGTTCCTGTGGCGCTATCGTCCGGACGTGGCGTCATCAGCTGAGCGGGAAGAGGCGCTACGAGCCATAGCCGACCTCGGGCTTTCGGAGCTCGGCTACCTGGTACGCGTGCGGAAGGGCCGCAGGGGCGAGATTGTCATCGACTTGCAGCACCCCTTGAGAGGCCCCGGCACGTACGGGTTCGCCTTCGAGACGGCAGAGGCAGGCTGGCCTGACAAGCTCCATGCCGAGATCCTGGCGTGGCCCGACCTTGAGCTGGCCAGGCGCGCGGACGATGTTCGACCAACAACCGTTCCGCTACTTGGGGCGGTACGGCACGCCGAGCTGGAGCAGCTATTCCTATTGCGTAGCAACTCGGACGCGACAAAGGCCGCCGTCGATGCCCTGCGCAGCTTCGTGACCGCCCTCGCCTCGACAACGTCGCTCCTCAGCAGGCAGGAGGTGAACTGGCTGTACCGGGCCTTCGAGTCCGACGCCTTGGAGGTCTACGACGTGGCCTCAGGTGCCTGACACTCAGCCCGAGCGGCCCCAACCGGGGCTGGGACACCGTGAACGACGGGCCTAGTTCAGCGGGCTACCAATCCAGATGGAGCGTCGAAACTGCCCACATAGCCTTATGATGCCTTGCCAAGGGTGTCCGGGGCTTTAGCGCACGGAAAGAAACCACCGTCGACATCCCTCCTCCGAAGTAGGCCCGGACGGAATAGTCGGTCCTGCCGACTGCTGAGGCCGTCGCTGGCGGCCGTCGACATGATCGCCCGGAGGAGGCGGTAAGACTTGGCGGCCTGGTGCGCTCCGGCCCTGGCGGTGACTTGGCGATGCCACGTGCGGACGCTCTCGGGCGTGATGGCGCGGAGCTTGGTCTTGTCGAACGCCGGATTGATGTTGCGGCGCAGCAAGCCCTCGTAACCGAAGCGAGTAGCCGGCGTCAGCCGGAGGGGGTCGCGCCTTTGGCATGCAGCTGCGCCGGACGGTCACCGCCCCGGCGACAGCCAAGCGCGGGCCGGTCCAGGTGGCGGTGATGAGCACCACCTCAGCGGTGCCAGGCCAAGTGCCTGCCTGCCCTGCGGCGGCCAGCGCCCAGGTCTTCGAGACAATGTCGTCGTAGGTTTGCACGTTGGACCAGGGCTGCCCAGTGAATTGCCCGAACGGCGAGCCGGCGGGCCCCATATGCGCCGGCACGCACTGTTGTTTGTTCGAAGGCCGGTGACGTCCCGCGCCTAGCTACTTCGACCGGCGGCCTGGCTAACGGTGCTTTCCCGCACGATGAACCGGTGGGGGATCACCGTGTCGCGGGGCGGCAGGCGCTCTGCGCCTCTCACTCGCGCCACGAGGTGCGTCACCGCCGAGCGCGCGATGGCCTCCTTGTCCGGGGAGACCGTAGTGAGCGTCGGAGTAGAGAACCGTCCCTCCTCGATGTCATCGAACCCCACCACTGCTACGTCGTCGGGCACCCGCGCCCCAGCTTCGTGCAGCGCCCGCAACGCCCCGATGGCCAAGTGGTCATTGAGGGCGAATATCGCATCCGGTGGCTGCTTTTGGGCCAACAGTTGGCGCGCCGCCAGCAAGCCGTGGGCGCGGCGGCCAGGCGGCGTCGGCACGACGAGGCGCCGGACGTACGGTATGCCACCTTCAACAAGGGCGTCTCGGTAACCGGCAAGGCGAAGACGTGCCGCTTCACCGCAGATCGTCCCGTGCGCGCCGATAACCGCGATCCGGCGTCGCCCTATGTTTATCAGGTGTGACACCGCCTCCCGGGCGGCCGCCACATTATCGATCGCGATATGGTCCAGGAGGCCGCCGGAGATCCGTTCTCCCAGCAGTACCAATGGCGTCGTGTCCCTACGTTTGGCGATCTCCTTGCCACCGATGGCCAGCGGCGAGAAAATCAGGCCGTCGATGAGCTGTTCTCGGATACCTTCGACCACGCGGTTCTCCCGCTCGATCAGGCCTTCGGTCTGGTCGATCAGTAGGGTAAAGCCCTCCTCCTCGACAGCCCGGCCTGCGAGGAACGCTATCTCCGCGAAGTACTCGCCGAGGTCGGGGACAGCCAGGGCAATGACCCCGGACCTTCCCCGGCGCAGGTTACGGGCCGAGAGGTTGGGCCGGTAGTCGAGCTCGGCCAGGGCACTTTCGACGCGAGCCCTGGTCCAAGTCGAGACATGAGCGTACCCGCTAACGACATTGGAAACCGTCTTCACGGAGACCCCGGCCAGGTTGGCTACGTCACTCAGCGTCGCCGGCATGACCTGCCCCGTGACCTGAACCGACGACCCACACGGACAGACATTGTAGCGGTGGGTGGCCGCCCGTCATCACGCCCTTCGCCCGCCTCATGGCCTTGCTCACTTGGGCGGCACGCCAAGCCCCCAGTGCGGTGGCCTTGACCCATCGGTTGCACACCGGCGCGCCCATGGCACGGCCAACGCTCCCGCCTCAGACGGTTGGTCGGGTCGGTATGCGCGGGACGTCTAGGTTGATATCTGGGCCGAAAAACTTGAAGAGCACCAGTTCTTCGCTCCCGGTACAGGTGACCGCCAGCGGACGGGTGGCCTTGTCGTGGCATACCACAAGCTCGTCCATCCCTGGCTCGCCGCTTTGCAGCTCTACAGTGTCGAACGACCCACGCCCGCTCCATGCCAAAAGGCTGAAAACGCCCTTGTCCACCGATTGGTACGCCTGCCCGGGCCGGACCACGAGCCGCTTGCCACTGAACTTGGTCGTGTTGCCGAACAGCCACTCTTCGTAGCCCCCAGGCTGGAGGCTGCCCTCGACGACCGTCGGTGCCAGGTGGTGGTGCTCGTAAAAGTAGGGGTCGCCGTTCGCCGGCCAGTCGACCCAGTCAAGCGCGGCCCGTTCGCCGAGCTGTTGACGCCGTTGCGGGTGAATGTCTTTGAACAGGAGCTCTTTGGAGATTATCTTGCCCGCGTTCAGCGCCTGGAAGAAGGAAGCCGTGTCGGATTCCTCCTGCAGTTCGATGGTAAGTGCCGTCCCCGGCGCGTGCAGGATCCCAGCGGGCAAGTGGAAACCGTCTCCTGGGACCTGGAGCTCGGCCCGGGCATGGCGCAGTACCAAGTCGCTGTCCCAATCAACCAAATACGGTAACAGCACGTCGCCCTTGCCCTGCTCGGCGATCCAGGGGTGTACCCCGAAGAAGGTCTCGGGGTGCTTGCCCATGTCCACGCCAGTCGGGAAGTAGTAAGCCTCTTCCTTTGGGTTCCGGCCCACCAAGCGGGCATGCTCAAGCCGGGGGTGGATGTGGTAGGGGATACGAGCTCCGAAATCGAAGATCTTGGCCAACCGCCCGAGGCCTCGATGGCCCTGGGCATAGTCGGCTCCCAAGAAACCCACCGGGTCGGCCGCCACCGCCTCCC
>PMLI01000057.1 GCA_003158835.1 Acidimicrobiaceae bacterium | reverse complement strand
TGTTCGGCTGGAGCCAGTTCATCTTTCCCCTGGTCCTCAGCAGCAGCAGTTCGACCCAACCCCTGACGGTCCTGCTGGCTGCCATCGACAGCCGGAACGTGCCCTACACGATTGTCAATGCCGCCGCCATCATCGCCGTGGCCGTCCCGGCCGTGATCGTGTTCTTCCTCAATCGCTGGATAGTCACCGGCATTACGGCCGGCAGCGTCAAATAGGCGAGGCGCTTTCAGCCGGGCGGAGCGGTGCTCATACCAGCTGGACTTCGGGGCCGGCGTCCTGCAGTGCCTTGACCGCCCGGGGATCGGCATCGGTGTCGGTGATGACAAGCGTGATCGCCTCGATCGGGCAGATCCTGGCAAACGAGACGTGCCCGATCTTGGAGCTGTCCGCTACGACGACGACTTGACCGGCGCGATCGATCATGGCGCCGTTGCTGTGGGCCTCGAGCGTGTGGTGCGTGGTACAACCGGCCCGGACCTCGATCCCGTCCACGCCCACGAACACGATGTCGAGGTTGAGCGAGGCGAGGCTGGCTTCGGCCAGCGGGCCCGACAGTTCGTAGGAGTTGCCCCGCACGGTCCCCCCCGTGACGACAAGTGTCAGGTTGGGCCGCACGGCCAGTTCCGAAGCTATGTTCAGGGCGTTCGTGACTATCGTGAGCCCCGGGCGGTCAGCCAGCGCCCTCGCCACCTCGGTCGCCGTGGTGCCGCCGGTCAGGCCGACGGCCATCCCCTCCATTACGTGGGAGGCCGCTTCCTCGGCGATGCGGCGCTTCTCGGGCGCGTGGCGGACCCCCTTGTAACGCAGCGGGAGCTCGTAGGAGACGGCGTGGACGACCGCCCCCCCGTGGGTACGCCCCAGGAGGCGCTGCCGCTCCAGCATCGCCAGGTCGCGCCGGATCGTGGCGGAGGCGACGCCCAGGTCCTGTGCCAGTTCGGCCACGCTCACCGACCCGCCGTCGGCGAGCCTCCCCAGAATGGCTGAGAAGCGTTCTTCTCTCCGCATCGCTCTAAACGTAGTGCCCTCGGCTGCAGGGGGCGCCAGCCCCACGAATGTGACAATCTCCTCTACCTCCTGGCCCGGGGGCGGCGCGAAGGTGGCCGCATGTCCGGGGCGCACCGCTGACGCCATGGGTGACCCCCACGGCTTCCTCGAGCGGTCGCGGCGAGCCCCGGCTCATAGGCCGGTAGCCACTCGCGTCCAGGACTGGCAAGAGCTGTACGAACCGTTCTCCCGCCCCGAGGCGGCCGAACAGGCATCGCGCTGCATGTCCTGCGGGATCCCCTACTGCCATGCCGCCTGCCCCCTGGGCAACCTGATCTCGGACTGGAACGACCTCGCCTACAAAGGCCGCTGGCGTGACGCGTCGGAGCGCCTGCACGCCACCAACAATTTCCCCGAGCTGACGGGGAGGCTGTGCCCCGAACTGTGCGAGGCGGCATGTGCCCTGTCCATCAACGACGAGCCCGTCACCAACGCCGTCGTCGAAAGGCAGATCGCCGAAGTGGCCTGGTCCGAGGGTTGGGTCGTCCCCAAGCGGGCCAGCCTCCCGACCGGCAAGAAGGTGGGTGTGGTGGGCTCGGGGCCGGCCGGTCTGGCTGCCGCTCAACAACTGGCCCGAGCTGGCCACCAGGTAACCGTCTTCGAACGCGCCAGGCGAGCCGGAGGGGTACTTCGCTACGGCATCCCCGACTTCAAACTGGAAAAATGGGCCCTAGAACGCCGCCTGGCCCAACTTCGGGCCGAAGGGGTGTCTTTCCGATGTGGCGTCGAGGTCGGGACCGATATCCCCGCCCGGGAACTCATCGGGGAACGGGGTGACCTGGACGCCCTCGTCCTGGCCGGAGGCGCCACCGCCGCCCGCGACCTGGACATACCCGGCCGGGACCTGGCCGGAGTGCACCAGGCCATCGAGTACCTCGTTTCGGCCAACAAGGTCCTGGAAGGTGATGGGCCACCCACACCCGTCACGGCCGCCGGCAAAGAGGTGGTCGTCATCGGTGGCGGAGATACGGGGGCGGACTGCCTGGGCACGGCTCTGCGCCAGGGTGCGGTCTCTGTACACCAGCTCGAGATAATGCCTCAGCCTCCGCAGGGCCATGACCCGGCCGTCCCATGGCTGGCATGGCCTCGCCCGTTGCGCATTTCGGCGGCTCACCACGAAGGGGGCGATAGGGCCTGGTCCGTGTCCACCAGGCGTTTCCTCGACAATGGCCATGGCCGGGTGGCGGGCCTGGTAGTGGCGGACGTGACGATGACGATGGAGGACGGGCGCCCCAGGTTCGAAGTCAACTCGGGCTCGGAGAGAGTGATGGAGGCCGACTTGGTGCTCCTGGCGCTGGGATTTTCCGGCCCCGAACACTCCCCCATGCTGGCCCAGCTCGGGGTAGACCTGGACGCCAGGGGTAACGTTGCCCGCGACCAGCAATGGGCCACCAAGGTCCCGGGCGTCTTCGCCTGCGGAGACATGGGCCGGGGCCAGAGCCTCGTGGCCTGGGCCATCGCCGAGGGACGCAGTGCCGCCGCCGCCGTGGACCGCTGGCTGATGGGCGACACGCGGCTGCCGGCGCCACTGCCGGCGCCGGCCTGAGGCCCCGCCACCGAGCCCTACGCTTGCGCCGGCAGGCGGGCCGAGTAGATCGAATAACCGTCCACGTACCGGGCCACGTAGGTCGCTGTCACGGTGGCCAGCATCATCGGCACCATCAATGCGAACCCGCTGTGCGTCAGCTCGAGGACCAGGGCCAGGCCGGCCAACGGCGCTTGCATGGCGGCCCCGACCATTGCCGCCGCCCCCACCATGGCAAAAGCGCCGACGGGCGCGCCCGGCCACAGGTACGACCAGGCCAGGCCCAAGAAGGCGCCCAGCAGGGCCCCGGTGCTGAGCGTGGGAGTGAACAGGCCGCCGGCCGCGCCGCTCCGCAAGCACAGGGCCGTGACCAGGGGTTTCAGGATGAAGAGGGCGGCCAACAAAGCCAGGCTCCCCCGCCCCAGGAAGGCATCTTGGGCGACGTCCTTGCCGTTCCCGAACAGCTGGGGGTAGGAGAAGCCGATGAGCCCCAGGACGGCAAAAGCAGCCACCATCGTAGGGACCATCTTCAGCCCGGTACTCCGCCGGTAAGAAACCCAGCCGATGAGCCGGATATAGCCCGCCGCCAGCAACCCCACCACCGGGCCGGCCAGGGACGCCCAGACCATGAGCGTGGCGCTCAAATGATAGATAGGCACGCCCGGATAGGTGG
>PMLI01000330.1 GCA_003158835.1 Acidimicrobiaceae bacterium | reverse complement strand
GCGCCACTGGAAGAACTGGCCGCCCGAAACGGCGAGGCGGTCCAGGCGGCGCCCCCGGCAGACGATCGAGTACACACCCGGTGCTTCTTGGCCCACTCGCTCGATGCGCAGTTGGTGCCGCAGGTTGCGGGCCACGGGCAGGGCGACGCGGTAAACGATGACAAGCCCTGCCGTCGCCGCCCACGCCGTCGCCCAAATGGCCCGGGCCACGGGGTGACCCACAAACGAGACGCCGGTGGCGATTTGATGTGCGAAGGCCAGCGAGAGCGCTATGTACGTGTAGAGGTGGACGACCCACCAGCTCTCGTACTTGAGCCGTCTCCGGGCGATCCTGACCGAAGTGACTGCCACCATTACGAGAAGGCCGAAACCCACCGCGGAGGCGAGAATGTCGGGGTACGAGGAGAGAAAGGTCCATAGCTGGCGAAGCGCTCCGGTCTTGGCCGATTGCGCGTAGCCGAGTGTGATGAGCACGATGTGGGCGGCTATGAGCCCCAGTGCCCACGGCGCCACCCGCCGGTGCCAACGGACCAGCCGGTCCTGGCCGACTGCTCGTTCGAGCCACGTCAAGCGGGCGATGAGCAGCACCATCAGGAGCATGAGGTAAGCGCCCGTGAACCCCGCCAGCCGGCCACCGGCGATGAGAAGGCCGCCCGGACCGGTCAAGGAGCGCCGCGTCTCTCCCGTGATGACAGCACCCAGCACGGCACCGAAACCGGCTCCCGCCAGCGCCAGGAACCCATCGGCGGCCCAGCGACGCGGCGGCCGGCCCGGTCGGTGCCGTTGGACCACAGCCGTGGGCGGCGTGTGAGCGGGACGGGTGGGCGGCCCTGGGGTGGTTATCGATTTGTCCGGGCGCTGGCGCACCTCAACTATCGTCACTGCGTCCTCTCGTCCTGTTGGGCACTAAGGTCCAAAACGTACCGGGCGGACCTTAGAGCCAGGTGAAATCTGGCCTGCGCCAGGGGTGTATTACTAACTTCTTATTTTCTTCGAGCCAGTTTGGTGGCGCGGCGCGCATCCCGAGCCCGACCGGAACAGCCTCAAGCGGCGGCCTGGCTCAGGTCCAAGGGTTGCTTGGCCGCCTGGTGATGGGCCAGATAGCCCGCGGCCAGCCCGAGGTTCCGCTTGTCTAAACGGGCGTGTGTGCACGCCACCAGCACCAGGCGCTTCGACGGTGCCAAGGAAGGTGCGGCGATCAAGGCGGCGCTGCGGAAGCCATCGGGCGGGAGGCAGTCCAACCATGCCGAACGCCCGGTCAGAAGCGACGTGACGGCGCGTCTGGCCCCGGGCCCGAGGTGATCTTGGTAAGCCAACACGGCCCCCGGTAGCAGCCAGGACGTTTCCGGGCCAGCCGTTTCCACTGTCATGTCGTCCTTGCGGCAGGCAACCACCGCAGTGGCATCGGCGCTGGCCAGAAGACCGGCAAAACGGGCCAACGACTGCGAAGTACCCTCCGAGACCGCAGCGGCGGTGCCGGGCCCGGCGGCCCGGTCCTTGCTCTCATAGTCGGCCTCGATCAGTTGCCACGGGACCTCGTACTGCACTTGGTAAATAGCCATTTCAGCCTCCTTAGGACCTGTGCAGCCATCCAAGCGGGCCCCGGTGTTGTCCCCATCGAAGGCGTGTGGAGATTATGTGGAACCATGGGGAGGGCGGGGCCGTCATGGGCGTCGCCGAGCTTCCTGGGACCTTCGGCCCTGGCACACGGCGTCCCGGTCCCCGACCATAGGGTTGTGGTGGTCTGGGATGTTTTGCGCCCGGCCGCCTGGGTGTCCAACCCGTTGCCGCTGAACAGGAGGGGCAGATGTCCGGCGTGGTGGTGGTGGTCGATGACGAGGTGAAGCTGCGTGACCTTGTCCGGGCCTTCCTGGAACGCGAGGGCTTCACCGTCTTCACCGCCGCAAACGGCTCTGAGGCCCTTGCCTTGGAGGTCAAGGTTGTCCCCGACCTGGTCATCTTGGACCTCGGTCTTCCCGACATCCCCGGAGAAGAGGTGGCGCGGGAACTACGTAAGCGGTCCGACGTCCGAATCCTCATGCTCACCGCCAAGGTGACGGACGAAGACCGGGTGCGTGGCCTCGAGATCGGTGCCGACGACTACCTAACCAAACCGTTCAACCCGAGGGAGCTGGTCCTACGGGCCCAGACCCTCATGCGCCGCAGTCGCTCCGAGGAGCAGGTCAGCCGGACGTTGTCGTTCGGGGCGGGAACTCTTCTGATCGATCACGACCGCCACGAACTGCGGTGCCGGGGCGACGTCATAGAGGTCTCGCCCACAGAGTGGGCACTGCTCGAAACACTGAGCCGGACGCCTGGACGCGTCTACTCCCGCTCCGAACTGGTCAATTCGACGAGAGGGTACGAGTGGGAGGGTTACGAGCGGGTCGTTGACAGCCACGTAAAGAACCTTCGCCGCAAGCTCGGGGACAACAAGGACAAGCCCAAGTTCATCGAGACTGTCACGGGCGCGGGTTACCGGTTCGGCCTCACCAGAGACCGTTAGGCCCTTGGCGACCCCCAAGCTCCTTGGTCCTCTCGGGCGCCGCGCTGCTGCCGGGTCGCTGGCGATAGCTCTCGCCTCCATTGCCATTTTGGCCGGGGTGATGCTGGCCTTGTTGGACGTCGACCTCGGCAGCGCCGCACATGACGAGACACGCCAGTACCCGACCAGTGCCATTATTTCGGCTCTTCGCGCAGCATACCTGGCGTCCAACGGATGGGACGAAGCCGACTTCTCCTCCGCCATCACCCTCGCCCACCTCGAGGGGGTGGGCCTGACCGTGACGGCTGGGCGCCGCGTCGTGCTGAGAGTGCGGCCTTACCCGGAGAACGGCTCCGCCCCGTCGTTGGCGGTCGAAGCCGGCGACCGGACGGTAGCGACCGTTCTGGTGGAGCGGCCCCTCTCGGGCTTGCTGCCGTCCGAGATCAACCTCCAGCACAAGTTGATCGATGGCATAGCGATTTCCGCCCTGGTCGCGGCCTTGCTGGCCGTCTCCTCTGCCTTGCTCGCCAGCCGGAGGCTGGTGGCGCCCCTGCACAAGCTGGCGGTCGCCGTAACCCGTTACGGGGCCGGCGACCGCTCGAGCAGGGCGGGAGAGGCCAAGAGGGGAGACGAGATCGGCGATCTGGCCAGTGCGTTCAACTCGATGGCAGCCCACCTCGAGCGTGAAGACTACCTGCGCCGCTCACTGGTGGCTGATGTCGCGCACGAGCTTCGAACCCCGCTGGCCATATTGCGGGCCCAACTGGATGCTATTTCGATGGGAATTGCCGAGCCCACGGAACAAACGCTGGGCTCGCTGAGCGAAGAAGTGGACAGGCTCGCCCGCTTCGTCGACGACCTTGGCGTACTGGCGGCGGCCGAAGCGGCCAGCCTCAGGCTCGAGCACGAGCACGTCGACCTGGCCGAGATAGCCGCGGCGGCCGCCTCCAGATTGGCGGCACGATTTGCCGAGCGGGGGATCTTTCTCGAACAGGACCTGCGGCCGGCGCCCGTGTCAGGCGACCCCGGGCGTCTCGAACAGGTCACGGTTAATCTGCTCACCAATGCCGAGAAGTTCAGTCCATCGAAAGCTCGAGTTGTCTTGCGCGTGAGCTGTGACGGCAACGAGGCCGTCCTGGCCGTGTCAGACGACGGCCCGGGCATCCCTCTGGACGAACAGGGAATGGTCTTCGAACGTTTCTACCGAGGGTCGTCGGCGGCCCGAGAACGCCGGACCACAGGTAGCGGTGTCGGTCTGGCGGTGGTCTCTGAGATAGTCGCGGCCCATGGCGGTACCGTCGAGATCGAAAGTGCTCCCGGTCGCGGCAGCACCTTCATCGTGCGCCTGTCGGCCGCTATGTGACCGGGCCGGTGCCAATCCCAGGTACGCTGCCGGCGAGAATGCGAAGGGCCCCTCATTACCTCGGGCACGGAACTCGATGGCGCAGCCGTGTTGGCGTCATCGTCGGCGCCTGCGCGCTAGTCGTGCCCCCGGCTGTCCTGGCCGGGCCGCCATCGTCAGCCGCGCCATCCCCGGGCGTGGGTCGGGCGGTAAGTCGCGACGGGAAGTTCGCAGTCGGGACCACTGACCTCCGCTTCGTCGAGCCCGCCGGGCCAGGTGGTGGTCCGAGCCGCGTCCTACCAACCTCGGTGTGGTACCCGGCGGTGCGCGACCCAGCCCACCTTGTCCCTGACCGGGCGCACGCACCATACCCGCTCCTCTTCTTTTCGACGGGCTACGACATTTCGGTCCACGCCTACCAAGGCCTGCTGTCTGACTGGGCATCGGCCGGTTTTGTTGTCGTCGCTCCGACTTACCCCCACAACGACCCGTCCGACCCGGCCCAGGTGGACGAGAACGACATCGTGAACCATCCGGCGGACCTTCGTTTCGTCATCACGACGGTCCTGGCCACGGCCCGCCACCAGGCCTCGTTGCTGGCTGGGCTCGTCAACCCGAGCGAGATCGGTGTCGCCGGGCACTCGGACGGGGCGGATGTGACCCTGGCGGTCGCCGATAACTCCTGCTGCCGAGACCCGCGAGTCAAGGCGGCCGCGGTGCTGTCCGGGGCCGAGCTGGACAGCTTCGCAGGCAGGTACTTCGCCGGTCCCCCGGTAGCGCTCCTGGTTGCTCAGGGCAGCGCGGATGTGGTGAATTTACCGGCGTGCAGCACGCAGCTCTACGACAAAGCAAGCAGGCCCAAGTACTACCTCGACCTTCTCGGAGCGGGTCACGAGCCACCATATGCGGGGCCGCTGGTTGCCCCGGCCCAAAGGACGGTCGTCGCCCGGGTTACGACAGATTTCTTTGATGCCGAGCTTCTGGGGGAGCAAAGCGGGATCACCGCCATGACGATGGACGGGAACATCGCTCACACGGCTCGGGTGACATCGGATCTCTCGGCGCCACCGGCGTTGGGAGACTGTCCGGGCGCCTAGGGCTGAGCACGGAGGACCGTCGGTCAGGGACTCGTGCTTGCCGCGGGATCCGCGCCAAGCATTTCTTGCCAAGATGTCATCGTGACTGACGAAGCTGTTGCGCCCTCGCCGCGGGTCATCGGCATGCTCGGCGGGATGAGCTGGGAGTCGAGCGCGGAGTACTACCGGTTGGCGAACGAGCTCGTCCGCGAACGGCTCGGTGGCCTGCACTCGGCCCGGCTGGTCCTTGCTTCCGTGGACTTCGCGGACATCGAACACCTGCAGGTGACCGGGCAGTGGGAGCGGGCGGGGGAGTTGCTCGCCGGGGTGGCCAGGCAGGTGGAGGCGGCCGGCGCCGACCTCTTGGTCCTTTGTACCAACACCATGCACAAGGTCGCCGAGCAGATCCAGGCCGCGGTGTCGGTCCCTCTGGTGCACCTGGCCGACGCGACCGCGGCCGCGGTGCGCCGGGCCGGGTTGGAGAAGGTCGGGCTGCTCGGGACGGCCTTCACGATGGAGCAGGACTTCTACCGTGACCGGCTGGCCGGGCACGGGCTCACGGTGCTGGTCCCCCCGGCCGATGACCGGGCCGAAGTGCACCGCATCATCTACGACGAGCTCTGCCTGGGTGAAATAAGAGAGACGTCCAGGCAGGTGTACCGGGACGTGATCTCCCGCCTCGCACAGGCTGGTGCCGAAGGCGTTGTCCTCGGCTGTACGGAGATCGAGCTGCTGGTCGGCCCCGGAGACAGCCCGGTGCCGGTGTTCCCCACCACCCGGTTGCACGTCGAAGCGGCTGTGAGCCAGGCGCTCGCACCCTGATGTCGATCTCACCGGGCTAGGCAAGCGGGAGGAAGGTTCGAAAGACCAACCCCTTGTGCCGGCGACAAGTTAGTCATACTCTGCCTACACCGAACCGAGCAATGCCCCCTGACCCGGAGGAGACCCCATTTACGGGCCCGAACAAGACGCGCCGCAGGTTGCCACCATCGACCGCATAGCGGCGTTCACCGGCCGCCCGCTCGGACGGCGCTGATGAAGACGCCAGCCACACGGGCTCAAGATTTCGCGTGCTTCACTGCGGCCAGCCCGGCCAGAGCGTGGGCGGCATTGACCGCGCCGCACGAGACCGGAGGGGGCTACCTATACGGGATGGTGTGCCGCTCGACCTGGCAGCCCGGTGCACCTATCGACTGCCGGGCCGTCCAGTCGCCCGGGCCCGTCCTTTCTTCGCTGACGGGAGAAGTGCTGCACGTCGTGCCACCCTGCCGGCTGTCCTACATCCTGCAGTCTGGGCCGGAGGGCCCGGCAGTCTACCTAACCTGGCAGGTCCGTCCCTGCCCGGGCGGCTCATTGGTACGTCTGCAGATCGACGAGTTTGAATGCTCTGACAACGACCAAGAGATCGAGGAGCGTTGGTTACCGGTGATGGCGGCCCTGCAGGCTCTCCTGGCCCGAGATGTGCCGGCATCTCCAGGAGGCTCGTGCGCCGAGGGCCACTAGCGATGGTCGGGGAGAGAGGTACGCCGAGACAGTGGTCCGCTCCGGGCTCGCCTCTCCACGAAATCTGATTTATCTGGGGAGTGCCGAACGCGGCCCGGCACTCGGTATGATAGCCGCACCTTCTAAAGCGAGGGCTCGTCAGTAGGCGACTTTGTGTCGCCCACTGCGCACTCGGAGGCGACGATGTCGCATCGAGGTGTCGGCCGCTCACAGGCCAACCTCCACTGCCTCTGGCTCGAAAACGACGTCGCGAGCCTGCCGCACACGCGCCGTGGCCTACCCCGGCTCCCAGCAGGAGCCCACCAACCGCGAGGAGAACAAATGAAGAAGTCTCGAGCTCTATTAGCCGCGGTCATAGCGTTGCCCCTGGGCCTGGCCGCCGTCGGAGGCGGGGTGAGCTCGGCCAGCAGTCTGGCGGGCACCCGCGGTTCGAACGGGACCAGCGGCTCGACCACCGCCCAAGGCCCGATCAATATCTGGTACTCGAACAACGCCCAGGAAGTCGCGTGGGGTGAGAAGATGGTCGCTTCGTGGAATGCTGCTAACCCAAGACAGAAGGTCACCGGCCAGCAGATTCCCTCGGCCCAGTCCTCCGAGGAGGTCATCGGCGCCGCGATCACGGCCGGGAGCGAGCCATGCCTGATCTACAACACCTCCCCCGCATCGGTGCCGACATTCGAGCAACAGGGCGGTCTGGTGCCGCTCAACGGCTTCCCCGGCGCGGCCAGCTACATCGAGGGGCGCACCGGGCCCAGCGCCAACGTTTACAAGTCGCCCGACGGCCTCTTCTACCAGATGCCGTGGAAGTCCAACCCGGTCATGATCTTCTACAACAAAAAGGAGTTCGCCAAGGCCGGTATCAGCACCACCAAGCCGCCTCTGGGTAGCTACAGCCAATTTCTCGCTACCGCAAAGAAGCTGGTGTCTTCGGGTGTTGCGAAGTACGCCATCTACCCGTCACCGTCTAGTGAGTTCTACCAGTCCTGGTACGACTTCTACCCTCTGTACGCGGCCGAGTCCGGCGGACAGGAACTGGTCGTGAACAAGAAGGCAACGTTTGATGACGCGGCGGGCAAGGCGGTGGCGGCTTTCTGGGCCCAGCTGTACTCCCAGAACCTGGCCGGCAAAGAGACCGTCAACGGTGACACGTTTGCCGACGGTACCTCGGCGATGGCCATCGTCGGGCCATGGGCTGTGGTCACCTACCAGGGCAAAGTCGACTGGGGTGTTGTTCCCGTGCCCACCACTAAGGGCAGTTACGGGGACCAGGTCCCGACCTTCAGTGACGCCAAGAACATGTCCATGTACGCATCGTGCAAGAACCGGCTGACGGCGTGGAACTTCCTCAAGTTCTCCACCAGCCCGACCGAGGATGGCAAGTTGCTCGACACGACCGGGCAGATGCCCATGCGCCAGGGCATACAGCAGGTGTACGCGTCCTATTTCAAAGCGAACCCGGCTTACAAGGAGTTTGCGGCGGAGGCCGCGCACGTCATCGAGGTGCCCAATGTCAACAACTCGATCCAGGTCTGGCAGGTCTTCCGCGATGCCTGGTCGAAGTCGGTGATCTTCGGCAAGCAGAGCCCGAGTGCGGCATTGGCCGGCGCCGCGGCACAGATCGATAAGCTGGTCCAGAGCAATTCATCTGGCGAGCCATGACAATTGTGGTACCCAGGCCGGCTCCCCCCCGTCATCCGGGGGGGCTCCGGCCGGGCGCGGGCAGGTCACCGATGAAGCGGTTGGGCCGCGCTGTGCTCGGTCATCAGCCGATCGGGCTGATATTCGGCGCCCCGTACGCTGTATTCATAGCGCTGCTCTTCGCCTACCCCCTGGGCCTGGCAGTGTGGATTTCCTTCCACCACTATTTCTTCACCGCGCCCGGGGTGAGCGTGCCCCGGCCGTACGTCGGGCTGGAGAATTACCGGGCCGTAATCGACGATCCCGCGGTGCGCCAAGCGTTCCTCAACGTCGCCGTCTTCCTGGTGATCAACGTGCCTCTCACGGTGGCACTGTCGTTGCTGGTGGCCACGGCGCTGAACGCAGCCATCCCGTTCCGTTCTTTCTTCCGGACCAGTTTCTACGTGCCGTACGTGACGGCCAGCGTGGCCATGGTCGGCGTGTGGCTGTTCATGTTCAGCTCGGGAGGCGTCGTCAACCACGTCCTGGGGCCCCTGGCACCGGTCCCGGTCTGGCTTATCAACCAGAACTGGGCCATGCCGTCGATCGCCATATACGTCACGTGGAAGAGCCTCGGGTTCTTCATCCTGCTGTACCTTGCCGCGTTGCAGACCGTCCCGAAGGAGCTGTACGAGTCGGCCATGGTGGACGGGGCCTCGTGGTGGGGCCGGTTCAAGGCCGTGACCATCCCCGGCGTCCGCCAGGCGACCACCCTGGTGACCATACTGGCGGTCATTACCGGCGCAAACCTGTTCACCGAACCGTACCTGATGACCGGCGGCGGCGGACCGAACGGCAAGTCCACCTCGCCCGTGCTCCTTATGTACCAGACCGGTATCGAGCAGAACCACCCCGACTTCGCCTCGGCCCTCGGAGTCCTCTTGGTCATCGGAGTGCTCCTGGTCTTCGGCGTCCAGTGGTTGCTGGAAAGGAGACGGACATGACCAATGCCGCTCGGGCCGCGGCCGGAGTGGCCGAAGCCGGCGAAGCACCGGTCCCAGGTGTTCCGCGGGTGACCCACCCCGGGCGCACGGCGTCGGACGGCGGGGCGCGGCGCCGTCGGAGTAGCCCGCGTTCGTGGTGGCGCCTGGCCGTTCTGCTGATCGGTGCGCTGGTGTTCCTTTTCCCCTTCTATTACATGGTCGTCGGCTCGCTGCAGAAGAAGGAGAACACCTCGCTGGGCGGAGTAGTGCCGCAACCGGGTAACCTCACGTTGCACAACTTCGGCCAGATCAACGCCGCTCTCGACCTGGGCCGGAGCCTCATCAACTCCGGCATCTTCACCGGCGGCGTCGTGCTCGCCACCGTCGTGTTCGGCGTACTGGCCGGGTCCGCCCTGGCAAAGCTCCATTTTCGTGGTCGCGGGCTGTTGTTCGCGGTCATGCTGTTGCTGCTCGTGGTCCCGTTCCAGTTGCTGATACTCCCGTTGTACGTGCTAATCGTCCGCAACTACGGGCTGGGCAACTCCTTTCTCGGGATGATCGCGCCATTCGCCATCAATTCGGTGGCGGTGTTCATATTCCGGCAGTTCTTCCGTAATCTGCCAGAGGAACTGTTTGACGCGGCGAGGATCGACGGTGCGAGCGAGATCAACCTTCTGACCAAGATCGCGCTCCCGCTCGTCCGTCCGGCGATGCTGACCGCGGTGCTCTTGACCTTCATCGGGCCGTGGAACGAGTTCCTGTGGCCCTTCCTGATC
>PMLI01000020.1 GCA_003158835.1 Acidimicrobiaceae bacterium | reverse complement strand
CTGGTAGCAGCGTGTGTCTGAGCGCGACCTTGTTCCAGAAAAGAGGGGGTTTGCATTGGATAAATGGGGGCATCGCCGGGACGGGAGCGCGTGTGGGCGTACGTCAATTGGCTCCTTGAGCGTCCTTGCCCGGTCCCCGGAAGGTAAGACGAGGGCCCGGACAGAGACGGTCGCCAACTGTGAGGGCAGCAGGGCCACAAGCAACACGGAGGGCTACCGGTGACCCGGGTCATCGTCGAACCGGGGCGGACGATCGGCCACGTCAACCGGAATATCTTCGGCGGTTTCATCGAGCACCTGGGCCGGTGCATATACGGCGGCATTTACGAAGAGGGGTCGCCTCTGAGCGATGGGCAGGGCTTCCGGGCCGACACCCTGGCCCTGCTCAAGGACCTCCAGGTCAGCGTGCTGCGCTGGCCCGGGGGTAACTTCGTCTCCAACTACCACTGGCAGGACGGCATCGGTCCCAAGGACGCCCGACCGGTGCGAAGCGAACTGGCTTGGGGGGGAGTCGAGCCCAACCGGTTCGGCACGGACGAGTTCATGGCTTACTGCGCCGCCCTGGGCACGCAGCCTTACATCTGCCTCAACATGGGGTCCGGCTCTCTCAAAGAAGCCCTGGCCTGGGTCGAGTACTGCAACTCGTCCCGGGACACCTACTGGGCCGACCAACGCCGGCGGAACGGACGAGACGAGCCTTACGGCGTTACGTGGTGGGCCCTCGGCAATGAGATGTACGGCGAGTGGCAGGTGGGCTCCATGTCTGCTGCCGAGTAGGTGCGCGAGGCCAGCCGTTGGGCCAGGGCCATCAAGCTGCTCGACCCGGACGCCAAGCTCGTCAGCTGTGGTTTGAGCGGTTGGGACGACTGGGACCGCGAGGTGATAGACGGGATGGCCGGTCTTGTCGACCTCCACTCGGTACATATCTATACGGGATCAGACGACTACTGGACCAACGTCCTCCAGGTCCATCAGGCCGAGCGAGCCATCGCCTGTTCAACCGCCCTCATCCAGCGCGCCGCCTATGTCCAAAAACTCGACCGCTGGCCCCGGATCGCCTATGACGAATGGAACGTCTGGTTCCGCACTAGGGACGGCACCCTCGAAGAGCACTACAGCATGGCCGACGCATTGGCCGTGGCCACCTACCTGAACATTTTCGTCCGCAATTGCGCGTGGGTGCAGATGGCGAACCTCGCTCAGTTGGTCAACGCCATCGCACCGGTCGTCACCACGCCCGAAGTCGCCGTAGTGCAGCCCATCTACTACCCGCTCCTTATGCACTCCCAAGCCGCCCTCGACCTAGCCGTGGACGTGCACGTCGACGGCCCCACGGTCGCAGCGCCCGATCCCCCCCCGGTCGGGCGCTGGGCGCACCGCTTGGGCGACCTCGGGCCTTTCGACATCGTCGACGCGTCTGCGACCGTTGACCTGGCCGACCAAAAGGTCGCGGTCACCCTAGTGAACCGCTCCGAAAGCCAAGAGAAGACTGAGATCCAGCTCCGTGGTCACCTCTTTGGGGCGGTAGTCCGGGCGCGCACCATCACGAGTGCTCCTAAGCCTGGCCCCTTGGGCCTCGACGCCGTAAACATGGAGGATTTCACCGTAACCGCCCATGGGAATGCCCTCGTCGTCGACCTCCCGGCAAAGTCGTTCACTCTGCTGGAGGCGCGCATGGATTCATGACCCGCCGTCTCCAAAACCGGGCTCCTAAAAGCCCACACCTAAGTACCTCAGACTGCACGAACATCAGAAAGGACTTCCATGCCTAGTGAAAATCCCATCACAAATTCATTGTCTAAACCACTCTCACGCCGGACGTTCCTCACACGCGCGGCAGGAGGGGCAGCCGCTGCGGCCATAGCGCCGTCATTGCTTAGAATCGGTCCTGCTGGCGCGTCGAGTATTGCCGATACCTCGTCCTCGCCTTCTGGCACCCTGACGATCATGCCCTGGGACACACAGGAAGTACTGGGCCCCACCCTGAAGGCATTTGAGGCCCGTTACCCGAACGTCTCGGTACAGGCCAGTTATGTGCCGCCTGTGACGCAATACATTTCAACTCTCGAAGAAAGGCTGCTCGCTGGGACGGCGGCCGACGTCTTCATCTACACCGACGAGGACGAAGCCAAACTGAACGCCCACCACTTCGTACGCGATCTGAGCGCCCAACCCTGGGTGAAGTACGTGGCGAAGGGCAACCGAGAGTTCGCGTCAACCCACGGGCACCTTTGGGGCCTGTCCGTCACGACCTGGACGGCGGGGCCGATCTACAACGTCGACCTGCTGCACAAGGCGGGCCGCAACGCGCCGCCAGCGACTTGGGCCGACTTCCTGAAACTGTGCAGCACACTGAAGGACATGAAGGTCACTCCTATCTACGACGGAGGCCCACCGCCACCAGGCCCCCTCTTGATAGGGCTTATAGGCGGTTTTTACAGTAGGCACTACGGCAAGAACATCGACCCGGAGATCCTCACTGGTAAGATTTCCTTTGTGGATGCGTGGACCGAGCCGCTCACGGCATATGCAGAGCTCTATACGCAGGGATTGATCTCGACTGCATGGCTAGGGCTCACCGGTACCGAGATCGACGGCCTCATGGCCCAGGGCAAGCTCGGGATCTATGCGTCAGGACCGTGGGACCTAGCAACCATTCAGGCCGACAATCCCTCCCTCAAAATGCTGATGGGACCGGCGCCTGGCCCGGCAGCAGGACAGGGCTACTGGTCCGGGTCACCGAACGTAGCATGGGCGATCAACGCGAAGGCCAAAAACCCAGCAGCAGCCTACGCGTTCTTGAACTTCCTCGCGAGCCCTGCCGGGCTGGCGCCGTACATCGCCAAGCAGGGCTACCCCTGCGCCCTGTCCGACTACACTCCCAAACTGCCGAGCTCCTTGTCCCTAGCTGCTCCGCCTGCC
>PMLI01000277.1 GCA_003158835.1 Acidimicrobiaceae bacterium | reverse complement strand
CTGGCGGCAAGGGGGGCACCGGGGGTATGGCCGGCGATGGCGGCAAGGGCGGCAAGGGTGGCAATGGCGGTGGCTCAGCGTCGCCGACCGGGGAGCCCGGGGGCAACGGCGCAGACGGCGCGGTTGGTAGCGACGGCGGCAAGGGGGGCAGCGGTGGGGCCGGCGCGGACGGCGGCGACGGCGGCGACNNGCCATCTACAGCGAGGGCACGCTCGTGGTCGTCAGCTCGCTGTTCCAGGCCAACGCCGCCAAGGGTGGGGCCGGCGGCAGTGGTGGTGCCGGGGGAGCCGGCGGTGACGGTGGCGTTGGCGGCGAGGGTGGCGAGGGTGGCGCCCAGGGAGTGAGCTTCGCCCCGAACTCCAACGGCACCGCCGCCAACGGGGCTGACGCGGGTGGCGGTGGTGCTGGGGGCGACGGCGGCAGCGGCGGGGGTGCCGGTGACGGTGGCAAAGGCGAGGGCGCAGGGGTCTACTCGGCTGGCAAGCTGACGGTCCTCGCTTCGACGTTCAGCTCCAACGGCGCCACTGGTGGGGCCGGTGGCAAGGCCGGCGCGGGTGGTGCCGGCGGCTTCGGCGGGCACGGGAACGACGGCGGGAACGCCGGTGGCGACGTTCTTGGCCCGGCCGCCAACAGCTCGGGGTCCGGCAGCGACGGCGGTGAAGGCGGTGGCGGCGGCGACGGCGACCAGGGCGGTGGCGGCGGCGACGCCCACGGCGGCGCCATCTACAGCACGGGCCCGGCGACAGTCGAGACGACCTCGTTCAAGTCCGACACCGCAGCGGGTGGCGCCGGGCAGCCGGGTGGCCAGGGCGGCCAGGGCCGTGACGGCGGTAACGGCGGTGACAGCGGTGGCGGGGTCAGCGTGCACAGCGTAGGGGCAGACGGTGGCAATGGCGGCGACGGGGCGGCCGGTGGCAAGGGCGGTCACGGTGGCGTGGCCGCCAGCAGCTCTGGCGGCGCTATCTACGCGAAGGCGCTGCCGACTTCTACGAGCACTGCAGCGCGGGTCTTGGTCAGCGGTCTCAGCTTCTCCGCAGACAGCGTGAGCGCGGGCTCGCCCGGCTCACCGGGGGCCGGTGGTGCCGGCGGCCCGGGCGGCCGACAGGGGTACCGGGGGAGTTTCTGCTCGGCCTGCAAGGACGGCTCGGCCGGCCATGCCGGCCAGGCGGGCGACGCCGGCAACCCCGGCACCAAAGGCTCGTCCAAGCTCCCCGGCACCGACGCGCCCACCTTCGGCGCCAAGGCTCTGACCGTCAGCCCGGACAAGCTCAAAGCGGCCACCGATGGAGCCGCGTACTCGGCATCGCTGTCCGCGACCGGCGGCACGCCGCCCTACACTTGGACGTTCCTGGGGCTCCCACCCGGCCTGAGCGCGAGCGGAGCAGCGCTCAGCGGCACCCCCACAACCAAGGGCACGTTCACGGTTATCGTCCTAGTCAAGGACTCGACTAAGGCGGCCGTGCGCTTCGGGAGCCACGCGTACACGCTGAAGGTCACCTGACCTACTGTGCCGTTGCTCCGCTGGCTCCCTTTCCGCTCGGCGCGCCTCGCTTGTCCTGACGCTTCCACGCTCGGACGCAGCTTTAAGTCGTCCAGGTCGATGCCGTTCCGGTTCTGCTCAGCGGCGACGCCCCGCCAGGGCTCGTACAGGTCAATCGCCTGACCCGAAGCTGGAGCCAGCTGAGCCTCGGCTCCCCGTCACCGGTTACGCTCGCGCTGTGCACGTCCACTTGAGCCTCGACCAGCACCGCCAGCATTTCGTTTTTTCCTATGTGCTGCCCGAAGGGTTGGACCGCGAGCTGCGGTCCCACTACCCGTCGCTGGGCTCCGTCGCCATCGCCAAGTACGGCCTGAGGCAGTGGCTGCGTTTGCACATCCTGGCCCCCGAGCTCTTGGTCTTGCCATCCCGGGCGGTGTTCATGCTCTGGCACGAGTTCGTGGGCAGCAACGACTTCAACGACTTCGCCCAGCACGCGTACGGGCACGTCCTCGGGCACCGGCCGAGCCCTGATGTCCTGAGGAGCGAGCCGGCCACGAAGGACGCGGTGGGACTGGCGCTCACCTTTGCAATGGCCTGTGTCGACGAAGGTGAGACGCCCGAGCACCCATCGAGCTTGCCCACCCTGTTTAGGGTGGATGACGCGCTGGAGCTTGAGGGCGGGCAGCACTGGGCCCTCAACTGTGGCCACAGTGCCTGTGACCTCAAGGACGGGGCCCGTTGCGTGCACCACGAATTGGGCCCCTTGATGCCCACCGACCTGCCCAAGGAGGTGCGGTTCGGGGTCCCCGACCCGTTCCCGCTCGAAGGCGCCCACATCGACCGGGACTTCGGGATGTTCGGGGCCCTTGGCCCCGGCATTGGGTACTGATCGCGATTGCCCATTGGTCAGGGGTCGGCCATATCGGGGCGGAGCGACGCTCCTGTCGCGAACCTGAGCAAGAGCGTGTAGGGCCCAATTACTCCAATGGTGGCTTGACCAGCTCCGACGCGTTCCGTCATGCTGCTCGGCCGTGGCCCTTTCGTTCCTCTGCCGGCTCCTGCGCCGCCTTCTTGCGCTCCGCCGCGTCCACCAGATGGATGCCTTGTCCAAGGACGCCGAGATACTCGTCTTGCGCCACCAACTGGCAGTGCTGCGCCGCTCGTTCCTGGTCACGCTCCAGACGTGCTCGAATGGCACCGCCGCCTCGTGCGCCGGCGTTGGACCTATGCGCACCGACGCCCTGGCCGGCCATCGTTGCCAGACGGGGGGCCAGTCTTTGGGCGAAGACAGCCGGGCTGATCAGTGGCCCACTCTTGTACGCCATGTCCTCCCAGAAATGGCGGTAATCGAAGTGCAGCCCGGTGGAGGTCGATACGCGAAGAAGAGTACTGAAGGCGGGGCAGGTAGTGCACTTCCCAGCTTGGCTCGGCCCGAGTGGTCAGGTAAAGCTCACTGGCACCAGCGGTCCCAGTGAGGGTTTTGGGGGGCGGCGCGGCGACGCCGGCGGCGGCTCTAAACGCGGAGTTTCTCTCTAGCCCAGAGTGAAGGCCGGCAGTTTGACCAGCCGACCGCCTTTCAGGGCCGACTGGTGGGCGCACAGCCCGACGCAGGTCCAGTTGGCGGAGCGGCGGGCGTCGGGAAATGGCGGCCGGTCCTCCTGGATGGCCGAGATGAACTCGTGGACCATATGAGGGTGCGAGCCGCCGTGGCCGGCGCCCTGAGTGAAGCTCAGATGCGCATGCGCGGCCAGGTCGTAGACGCCTTTCGTAGTAAACCGCCGGATCGGCTTGGGTAGCCGGTCGGCGAAATCGGGGATCGAAACCCGCCGCGGGATGTCCGGTTCGGGACGTTTGGCGGTGTGAAGGACATGGCGTTCCCCTTCGATCAGCGCCCACTCGAACGATTGCTTGGACCCGAAGACGTCGATGCTCTCCCTGTACTGGCGCGCCGTGTCGAAAAGGGAACGGTAGATGCGGGCCGTCAGGTCGGAGCTTCGCAGCCGTATGTGGGCCGTCTCGACGGCGAACGGCGACCCGTACTTCGCCACCAGCTCGTCGCGGATGGTCCCGGACCCGAAGCAAGAAACGTATTCGGCGGTGGCGTCGGTGAGCGCCAGCATCGGGCCGACACAGTGGGTGGCGTACCACATCGGCGGAAGCCCCGGCCAGTAATTGGGCCACCCGTCCATGTCCTGGTGGTGAGTGGCCTGCAGGAACTGCAGCTTGCCGAGCTCGCCGGAACCGTACAACTGCTTTATGTACAGGAACTCCCGGGAATAGACGGTCGTCTCCATCATCATGTACTTGAGCCCGGTGCGGGCCGCCGCCTCGACTATCTTGCGGCACTCCTGTGTTGTCGTAGCCATGGGTACGGTGCAGGCGACATGCTTGCCGGCCCGCAGCGCGGCGACCGACATCCAACCGTGGTCGGGGATCGGTGAATTGATGTGCACCGCGTCCACCTCGGGGTCCGAGAGCACGTCCTCGTACCTCGTGTACCGCCTGCCCACCCCGAAGGCGTCACCTATCTCGTCCAGGAGCCTGTGGTCCCGCCGGCAGATGGCATGGAGGCGGGCCTGAGGGTGGCGCTGATAGATGGGGATGAACTCGGCGCCGAAGCCGAGCCCGATTATGGCGACATTGACGCGCCCGCCCGTCACGGCAAGGCCTCCGAGGCGGCCAGGCTGCTGCGGAGGAAAGCCACGCCTTTCCTGGCCAGTTCATCGCCGCTGGCGTCGAGCGGCCGCCATAGCGATACCGCCTTGGCTATCTCGCCGACCGAAGGCGTGAAGCTTTCGATCACTACTTGGCCTCCGTAGCCGACGTCGCGCAACGCGCTGAAGACGTCGGCCCAGGGCAAGTGCCCGGTCCCCGGCGTCCCCCGGTCGTTGGCGCAGACCTGGAAGTGCAGGAGCCGGTCGCCCGCCGCCCGGATGGCATCCGCCGGCGATTTCTCCTCGATGTTCATGTGGAAAGTGTCTAGGGTGAGGCCGACGTTAGCCCTGCCAACGAGGTCGCAGAGCTCCAACCCCTGCTCCGTGGTGTTGACCATGTCGGTCTCAAAACGATTGAGAGGCTCGATGGCCAAGCTGACGCCAGCGGAGGCGGCGTAGTCGGCCGCCGCTCTCAAACCTTCTACCGCTCTCTGACGCTCCGATCGCCGGGCCTCGGGGCTGAGCGGTCGAGCTTTGCCGACAGCCGAGTACATGGGACCGACCACGTTCTCGGCCCCGACTGCGTGGGCCAGGTCGATGCACTGCTTGATGTACGTGAGGGCGGCGTCCCTGACCCGGCCGTCCTCATTTGAGAGGTCCCGGGCCGGGCCGAAAGCCCCGCAGATCGAAAGGCCCATTGCCTTGCCGTGTACCGCGGCACGTAGTCCGGGCGCGCTGACCAGTTCGATCTGCTCGACCGCCACCTCGAGGACCTCGGCCCCAGCCTCCTGGGCTCGGGCCACCAGCGAGGGCGCGTCCTCGTCGGTGAACGGGGACAGCCAAATCCAGCTGCTCACCCCGATAGGGTTCATAGCGGGCGATCTCCCTTGCCTGTGGGCCGCGGCCGGGCACCCGGGCTAGCGTCCACGACCGTGGCTCGAACGGGAGCATACCGTACTACGTTCCGGCCAGCGCGGCGACCGCGGTTGAGGGCAGGAGACTTCCGGCCCGACGGGGGCGTCCCATTCTGTATTGCTGCCTTCCTAAAGTTTATCGGGAACGCCCAAGTTGGCAAAACGCCACACTGAAGTGTGCCGGGGGCTCTATCTCAATTGGCGGGGCACTCGGCCGGGAGCGTCATCCATCCATGGGCGTAGTACATGCGGTTCATGAAGCATAGTGGGGTCATCGTGCCCCAGCTCTCCGCACTGGTCATCCACGTCGGGTCTGCGGTGAGGGTGGCGGTCTGGACGACTGTCCAGGTACCCCCCAGCAGGGCCTCGTCACCGTACCAATCCCCGGAGCGGGCGATGTCCACGGTGAGCGACGTGCCCGGGGTGAGGGCGGGGCCGATGGTAAACGTGCCACCCGCACCCAGGTTGTCCCCGTTGCCCTGGTTGACGGTCGTGTACGCAAACAAGTAAGGAGAGCCGGTGGGTACAGGAAGACCGTTGACGGTCAGCCCCGTGCCGGCGGCAAACCATACCCATCCAACCTGGGTGAACATGGTTTCTGTGTTTTCCGCCATCACCCACGCGTATTCTGCCGAGTTGGCAGGTTCTGTGGTTGGAATTGCGATGGTGGCACTAAACTGTGTGGAACAAGTTGGTGCGGTATTGCAGCACCAAGTGAATGTATGTGGGCAGGCCAATGCGACGGCGAGGATACAATTGGCAATCATTGCATGGGGTCTTTCCTGCTTGACGTTGTCATTGAGCAGGACGCCCATAGCGCCGGGCTCAACCCCTTCTTCGGGCCGCCCAGCGCAGGTTTATAGAGGAGAAGGGCCCTATTTCTGGAGACACCGCGAACGGACCGCTTCTACGACCCCGCCAGCGCGAGCGCCACGTTCGGTGTCACGAGGGGGCGCTTAAACAGCATTGCGCTCACCGCTTGATTTCGGTGAGCGCAGTTTCGGATTGTTCGGTTTGGCGCGGGACCAGCGGTCTCGGCGCCCCCCGCGGCGCCGCCGTACGAGCTGCGGCGGCGCTCCTCAGTGCTACTACGAGATAGCACACCCGTTGCTGAGGGACCCACCAGGATTGGCGGCGACCCCAGCCGGGACCCAGTTACCATTCACGACCACACCGGCGGGAGGAGCTCCCGGAGTGTACAGGGCAAGGGCATCCTGGGCCGCGGTCATCACCTGCGTGAGTGTCGGGCAAACCCCGGTCACGATAATTTGGTCCGTCGCAAGCAGTGAGCTGTTCGTCGGCAGCAGAGGCAATGCGCACCCGTTGGCGCCGACATATTCACCGGAGTTGGCGACCATCGAGGCAGGCATCCAATTGCCGTTGACGATCAAGCCGGCCGGCTGGTCGCCGGGGGCGTACAGGCTGATGGCTTGTTGCGCTGCTGCCAATACCTGCGCTATCGGGAGGCAGTTCCCACTGAGGACGATCTGGTCCGTCGGCAGGGCCGGCGGCGGGTTGGTCGGGTTGCTGGCTAGGGCTACCCCTCCGAGCCCGAGGATGAGCGGTGCGATCATGATAGGGATGGCGAGGAACTTCTTTAGGTTCATCTTATGTGTTTGCAACTGTTTCTACCCTTCTTGGTTAGTGACCTACGAGCAGCCACGCCGCGTGGTGTTCAGCTGGTCTCACCACTTTGGCGTGCGCCAGGAGAGCGTTGGCGTGAGTATGGTGCTGGGCTCGCCCGGCGAAATGTTCGAGCGGCGAGGCGTCGGCATTACTGCCTATCAATCGCCAAATAAATAACATTGCTCTCTTTTTCACGGGTCAACCCGACTTGCACTAAGGCGTCACCGGGGACCGGAGCAACGGAAGAACACCAGGCGGTGCTTCTTTTTTCTTTAGTCTAGCGCGTCCGTGGACGATTAAGAGTTGGACCGACCAATTTTCTCGATGAACCGGGCTTCAGCGCGATCTTCGCCGAATGGCGGCTGGCGAGCCGGTCCTGGTTCACAGCACCATCCAGGTGGCGAAGGTCTCGGGGTGCTCGGGCAGGTTGTTCCAGCCCGCGTTCTCGTCCGAGGTGTTGCTTTCGACGTACCAGCTCGTATAGGCGGCGGCCGCCTCTTGTTCGTACCCACGCCGGACGGCGTAGGCGCGGGCAGCTGTTTCGATCTGGGACAGGTCGTCAGGTGTGAAGCCCCCCGCCCGCTCTTTGATCTGGTCAATTGTCAACGCTGGCCGGCGTTCATGGAGCGCCCCGGAGGTGGTTGTGCCGGCGACCGCCATTTATGGTAGGGCACGCCAATTGAGGTATTGCACCCTTTTTTCACAGTCGACCTCAGCTTTGCTCGAAGGCGTCACCGGGGACTGGGGCAACAGGGGAGGACCAGGGAGTGCTCCTCAGCTGACTCTACATGGCCCAGAAGCCAAGCGGGTGTGAAATGGCAACTTTCCAGGCCAGAAGCGGGAAGCTCTGCTTCAGGCCAAGGCCGTGCGAGGCGGGCGGTCCAGCGAGGGTATGGTCAAAGAGCCGCTGATGACAGCTTCGGCCACGTCGACGAGGCGCAGGTTGTGGTCGCGGGCGTGCTTGCGCAGCGCGTAGAAGGCCTGCTCCATGCTGAGGTCTTGTCTTTCGGCCACCATCCCTTTGGCTTGTTCGATGACGATCCGGCTGTTGAGAGCGTGCGCCAGCTGTTGGTTGACGACTTGGGCCTCTAGCGAGGCGCGGTGCTGGAGGATGGCGATGGTGGCCACATCGGCCAGGGCTTGGGCGGCGTCGACCTCGGCCGGGCGCATTTCGCCCGGCTCGAGGCGGAACAGGTTGAGGGCCCCGATCACGGTGCCCCTCAGGCGCATGGGCAAGGCATGCACGGAGCGGAAGCCGCCGGCCAGGGCCTCCGCCGCAAAGCGGGGCCAGCGGTGGTCGGCCCGGGCCAGGTCCGAGCTCATGACCGGTTTGCCGCTGCGGTAGCAGTCCAGGCAGGGACCTTCCCTGGCCTGCAGCTCGAACAGCTCCAGGACCCGCATGGCCTCGCTCGACGAGGCCATCACCCGCAGGTCGCCGTCGGGCCCGACCAACATCAGACCGGCGGTGGCGACATCGAGCACATCGACGCAGCGGTCCGCCAGGCGGGTCAGCAGCTCGACCACGTCGAAGTCCGCCACCAGCGTGTCGGCCAGCTCCACCAGCGTCCTGGCCAGTAGCCCTTCTCTGGGCATGGGACCTCCTATCAGATCAGCGCCGGCCGCGCCGGCCGTCCCTGGCTCGCCAGAGTGCGCCTGGGCACATCGTAGGGCGGTTGGGGCGTGGCCCGCCCGGCGAGCTGCCCGAGAACGGTCGGCCATCATGAGCAGCCGGCTTGGCCGTTCACCGCCGAGCTTCCGCTCACGGCCCCCCATGGACGGCCGTCCTCGTCATGCCGTCTCGGCCAGTCCGTCCGCGCCTGCGGCCCGCGTCTTCAGAGCGGTGTTCCGGCCCACGAGTGCTGGGGCCCGGTCGAGCACCGGCGGAAGCGAGCCCGGCTGCCCATCGGCCCGCTCGGCGGGCGGCACTGGCACCCAGGAGCCGAGTGCGTTCCCCGCCATATCGCCCGTCAGTTCGATGTTGGGGGTGAGGAGGTCGTTCAAGTTGCAGGCGGCGATGACGCGCTGGGCGAAGGCCGAAGGGGAGCGGACCGTGAGGGTTCGCGAGCGCTGCCGGAGGAACTCCCGGGCCCGGACGATGGTCCCGAGCGTCGACGCCCCTATGAACTCGACCTCGCTGAGGTCGAGAACGAGCCCGGAGGTGCCCAGAGCGATGGCCCGCGCCAGGGTCAGGCTCAGCGCGCCGTCAGTTGAAACATCGTGCTCCCCCCAGAGCCAGACGATGGTGGGACCTATTTCGGATCCCCCGCGCTCCAAGGCAGATTGACCAGGGACGGTAAAGGAAGAAGACCCGACGTGCGCCATAAAGATCTCCTACCGCAGGCGCTGCGAATGTCGCGTACCAGGGTCTGGAGTACCGCCCCCGGCCAGCCGTGCTGGCCCAACACGTCGGGGACCTTGTCGTGTCCCTCTGACCGTACACCTTTTGGCGAGGCCCCGGGTGGCGCGGCGACCATCGCGGTACCGAGGCCGCTGGGCGCCACCAGCGGCTCGGGCCGGCTGAGCCGGCTGAGCCGGCTATCCGGCGCTCACCGTCAATTCGAAGCTGGCCTGCCCCGGCACACCGGGGCTGGTCGCCGTCACCGCCACCGGTCCGGCAATGTTGCCCGCTCGCAGTGCCGGTGCCAGAGCGACGCCGTCGGCATCCGTCGTGGTCGTCACGCGGCGCGACCGGCCCGGGAAGTAGGCGTCCCCCGAGGTGACCGTGAAAATGATGCGGGCGCGGTCGAGCGGGCCACCCATGGTCCCGTAAGTGTCGGTGAGAAGGGCCTCTAAAGGTATGGAAAAGCGGGTGCCGGCGGGGACAAGCTGCTGGCTGCCCGCAAAGGCCGTCAGCTTGACCGGTTCGGTATTCCTGAATTGCCAACTGATATCCGCGTGCCCGGGTTGGCTGACCGACACCTGGTAGTTACCCGGGGTGAGCGGCGCCCTGGGCACAAGGAAGACGGCGTTGTCGCCTTTCAGGATGTCGGCTCCCGTGGGCCCGAAGAAGCGGTCGGCGGAGATGAAAGTGTGGCTGTCAACCACGCACAGGCCGCCGTTGGCACTGGTCTCCACCACGTCGCCGGGCCGGGTGAGCCGGGCCGTGAGCGAGACGCCCGGCGGGGAGGGCAACAAAAGCACCAGGGGCAGCCCAACGGGCTCGGAGAGCCTCTGCCAGCCGCAGGTTTGCAAGGGGGCGGGGCTCTCGCCCCGGAAAGTCGACAAATCGGTGGGCGCGCCCGGGCCCGGGAACAGGACGGGGGCTTTGGGCAGTGGTTGGGCGTAATCCAAGCCGCTGATGACGTCGAGACCGGCGTCACCGGTGCTGGCGCTGTAGGCAAAAGCGACCAATTTGAGCTGGGGCCGGAGGATGCCGACGGCGTGGAAGGGGGCACTCAGCCAACCGTCTATGAAATCTCGGGGTGAAAACCCGACCTCGCCATAGAAGAGATTGCTCGAAGCAGCCTCCTTGGCACCCGTTGCCGTGTAGTACGGGCTGGCGGGGTTCTCCGTGTGCAGGCTGGCGTAGGCACCCGTCAAGTAGCGGGGTAAAGTTTTGGCCAGATAGACCACGTGGTTGCGGATCCCTTGGTCCCAGGCGGCGTCCTCCCGGACGGGAGCCAAGCCCGCCGCTTGGCGGTAATAGTTGACCTCTCCCAGCCAATCGACGTTGACCACGTGCTCGTGGCCGGCGGCGGAGGCACTGGCCGTCGGTCCCGCGCCCAACCCGAGCCCGGCCAGGACAGCCGCCAGGGGCAAACCGACGAACGGCTTCAGGTTTGCCCGGCGTGGCCAGTGTGGTCTCCGCATCATTTCCGTTCCCCGGCGACCGTACCATCCCCATGGGGCCGGGGGCTTTCACGCTGGTCAGGGTGGGCGAGCGTGCCGGCGGTCGTCAGACCGCCCATCGCCAGGCGTCCGGCCCGCGGCAGGGCAGGTCGACTGCCGGTACCCAACGCACGCAGACGACGTCCGCGGTACGGAAGCTGGCCAGGCGCCTGGCCCAGCAATCGAGCACGGCCCGGCCATCCCGGCCCTGGAAGAACGTGGTGAGCGGCCCTTCCTGCACGTAAGCGTCGGCTCCCTCGACGACCTCGACCTGGTCGGGTTTCAGCGTTACCTCGTAGCTCATGGTGCCTCCTTTCGTGCCCTTGTCCTTTCGTGCCCTTGTCCGGTGACGACGGTAAACGAGCCCGCCTGTGGGCATCCAGAGGTGAAACCCTGTGTATTGTCGGATCGTTCACCACGGCGGCAAGGAGGGCACCATGCGTCATCTCCAGAGCAGGCGGGGCGGGGCGGTCTGTCTTGCGGTGGCCGCGTCTTTGCTCGTCGGGGCCCCGGGGGCATCGGCCCGGCCGTCTGTGAACGGTCCGTCGGCGACCGCCGCAAAACGCGTCCCGGTGCTCGGCTCGAAGAGCTTCGCCGGCCCGCCGGGCGTGGGATGGGGGACCTACGCGCCCCGTGAGATATTCAACGGAGGGGATCCCTCGGGGATGGTCACGGCCATCACATGGACGGGTTGGGGAAGCCCGACGGCCATCGGGTACGGGAAGAGCTTCATCTTCAAGCCCGCAGGGGGCTACTACCCGGGTGCCGTCAAAGTCGAGTTGCGCGCCAGTGTGCTCGGGCACTGCACAGCCGCCGGGCCGCGGGGCGTACGAGCATCTGGCGGTGCGCGAGCCGTCTCGTCCGGGCGGGCCCCTGGGCAAGTGGTCCTGGTGGAGCGGGGCGAAGACGCTCTGCCATTTCGGGTTCTGAGCGCCGGGGCCGGGGGAGAGGGGCGCGGCTGCCACAGGCGGGGCCGCTCTTGTGTGCCGCTGAAGCCGAGGTGTAGGTGCCCGGAGCGAGCGAGGTGGCCGCGGTGATGGCCCCGGTGGAGCCGACCCCCAGCTTGCTATAGGGCTAATCAGCCCCCAGCTAGGAGTGGCGCGAGATCAGGGAGCAGCCGGCGAGCCTCACCGGGTCGGGCGAGGTACTCGTCGAGTTGAGCGGACGTGAGCGGGTGTGCGATCACATAGCCCTGGCCGATGTCGGCGCCTATGCCCCGCAGCGAGCGCAGGACCTCCTCGCACTCGATGCCTTCAGCCACCACGGTGAGGCTGAGGGCGCGGGCGAGCTCGATGGCGGAGCGCACGATGGCCTGGGCGCGGGGGTCGGAGTTGAGCCCCATGACGAAGGACTTGTCGATCTTCAGCTCGTCGATGGCGAGGCCGAGCAGCTCCGACATCGACGAGTAACCCACTCCGAAGTCGTCTATCGAGACCCGCAGGCCGAGTGAGCGCAGCTCGGCCACGCACCGTTTCGCCCGCTCGGGGTCGCCGCCGAGGGCCGACTCGGTGATCTCAAGAGTCAGGCGGTCGGCGGGGAAGCTGTAGATCGCCAAGACGCGGTCGACGTAGGCCGGGAGGTCCTCGTCGATCAGGTCGTAGCGCGATATGTTCACGCTCATGTGCAGGCGCTGGCCCATCCGGTCAAGTTGGGCCGCTTGGGCCACGGCCATATCGAGCACGGCCCGCGTGAGCTGGGGCATAAGCCCGTTGCGCTCGGCCAGGGGGATGAAGGTGTCCGGGTAGAGCAGCTCGAGCGTGGGGTGCGGCCAACGGACCAGGGCTTCCACACCATGGACGGTGGCGGTGCGCATGTCCAGGGTGGGCTGGTAGTACAACACGAGCTCCCGGTCATTGATGGCGTCCCGCAGAGCATCGAGAAGAGCCAGGCGGTCCCGGCTGTGGGGGTCGTCTTCGGCCCGGTACGCCGATGCCCCGCACTTGGCCCGTTTGGCTTCGTACATGGCCACATCGGCGCAGCGTAGGAGCTCGCCGGCACTCAAGTCATCGGGGCGTGAGACGGCTACACCGATGCTGGCGCCGACGCGGATGCTCACACCGTCCAGCACGCACGGGCCCGAGAGGGCGGCGCAGAGCTCGTGGGCCATTGCCATCAGGGCCTCTTCACCCTCCACCGGGCAGGCAAAGGCGTACTCGTCGCCCCCCAGGCGGGCCAGGACGCCTCGGCTCCCGAGCCGGTGCTCGAAGCGCCTGGCCACCACACAGAGCAGCTCGTCACCGGCGGCGTGGCCGAGGGCATCGTTGATCTCCTTGAAGCCATCGAGGTCGACCAAGAGGACCCCGGCGTGACCGCCGGTGCCCTCATGAGACCCCGTTTTGGAAAAGAAGCTTGACTGCACCCGTTCGAGGAAGGCGCGCCGGTTGGGCAGGCCGGTCAGGTAGTCGGTGCGGGCGTCTTCATAATTGATGGCCGACTGGCGCTGCTCGCGGACAGCCATGTGGCGCACCTCGCGAAGCGTCAGCCACATCCGGGCGATCACGAAGCCGAGGGCGCCGAGCGCCAGGCTCACCACCGTGAACGGGTCGTGCCGGAACCGCGCCACGGCCAGCACGCCCAGCGACACCACCCCGAAGACCACGGGGACGCCGGTGATGCCAGTGGGTGAACTGATCGAGGCGCGGCGGCCTCCCGAGCGGCGACGGTCGCGCACCGAGGCGGCCAGCCCCATGAAGAAGAAGCCGATGACCCAGGTCTCGGCCAACGGCGTACCCGGCACGTAGGCGCCGGCGGTGCTCTGGTTCAAATAGACCACGTCACCGACCACTGACCACAACACGCCCGTCATCAGCAAG
>PMLI01000108.1 GCA_003158835.1 Acidimicrobiaceae bacterium | reverse complement strand
CAGTAGGGGGCGCTCGTCTCCGTGACTGGCCCGCTCGCGAGGTAGGTGATCCGCATGCCGAGATCCTCGAGCTTGAGGGCGAGATCCTCGTCCTTTATGCCATGCTCGTCCGCCCACGCACGCAATGCCTCCGACGCGAGCTGCCATTGCACCGCCGGGTTCCCTCCCGGGCCAGCCGGTAGCGCAGCGTTCGGTAGCGCGACGTACGCCTCGCGATGTGCGGGTTCAGTCCGCAAGCTCAACTCCGGGTAATGCGACGCAAGCGCCTTCGCGTCCGACTCCGGGACCGGCTTGCACATCTCGACCGGGCCGTCGCTGTCGGCGCTCACTTCACCCCAGTAGATGGTGAACATCGCGCCTTCACGACCCTCCATCTTCGGCAGCGGCCGCTCGCGCAGGACCGCGATGAACTCCTTGCCGAGCGCCCACGCTCCCTGCTCGTCGACATTGCCCTTCAGGCAGAGCAGGCTCCGCTCGGGTATCTCTCGTGTGGCGACTTCGTACATGACGGACCTCTTCCCACTCAGTCGGTTGACGAGGTAGTCGGCGAGCTCGCGGCGCGCGTCGTGTACGGACTCGACCTCCCGCCAGTGCGTCGCTATCCGCTCTGCGGCGTCAACCGGATCGCATGCGAGCAGTTCCCTGATCGCGGCAAGCGGCAAGTCGAGCTGGCGCAACATCGCGACAAGGCGCGCTGCTTCGAGCTGCGCGACGTCGTAGTAGCGATAGCCAGAGGCTTCGTCGACACGCGCGGGAACCAGTACGCCAAGCTCGTCGTAGAGGCGGAGTGCCTTAACCGACAGACGCGACCGTCGTGCGAACTCGCCAATGCTGACTTCTTCCACGGCTCATACTCCCTCGTCGTCGAGCCGCACGCCCGACACATCGAGTATGCGGCCTCCCCAAGGGGGAGAGTCAAGCTCATCGGCCGACTGGGCTCAGCAAGGTCCGGTCACCCGCGAGCCGTCCCATATCGCCGGTTCGCGGGCGTACAGAATCACGGCCGCAACCGGATCGCTGCGGCACGCGGAATCGGCGTTTGGTACCGTCAGCTCGGGCCTGAACGATCTCACTCACAGTGGCCGCTGGGGTTGCGGTTGCCTGACGGACGAAGCAACCCACCAGCGCCACCAAACGCCGAGGGGTCTCAAACCATGCCCGCCTCTCGGTGAGGGCGCGACTGGCAAAAGGGCTTCCGGCGGAGCTGCCGAAGCTCTCATTTGCCGTGGCGCCGGGCCCCATAAGCCCGGTTACGTGTCCCCACCCGAAGGCCGTCTCGATGAACACATAGGTCCTTGCGTTCACCGAGTTCGCCCTGTCATCGATCCCCGCACTTCTGAAATGGTCACACTTTTGGTGCCGGCACTGTGTAATCCAGTCCTGGCATCCAGCCCCGACAACCCCGCCACCCAGGCGCCCGTCCCACCCGCAGATGGCACAGCGGCCCTCGTAGGCCATCAAGACCTCGTCACGGAAAGCCGGGCTGCGCTTGTGACGGGTCACCAGCTCTACGACCTTCTCGACACGCGGGTCGCCCAAATCGAGGCCGACCTAGTCTGCGATGTCGCTATGGGGCGTAGCGGGGAAGTTGGCTTCCAGGAGCGCCCGCGCTGCCCGGGCCAACAGCTCCCGGTCGGCGAGCAGCGCTACGGCGAAAGCCTGGTCGAGCGCGCCTCGGGCGCCGCTGGTGCGCAGCGCGGCAAAGGCCGCTGCCCGGGCTCCCTCCCCCGGCAGGGGTGGTGACCACCCACAAGCCGTCGGTGGTGAGGTGGTGGAACGGGTACCCGGGGCTGGTTGGGCGCGGAGGCCCGAACTCGCTGAGGAGAGCCCGGAGAGCACTTTCGGCATCGACGAACGCAACGGGCACGTTCGCACCTGCGCTGCAATCGCCCCAGGGCGTAGAGGAGCAACAACGGCTTGTGGGGCGCACGTTCTCCGTTGCGCACCCAGGGCCGGATGTGGGTTACCCGGATGGGCGCCGTGGCCGTCGCCATGGCCCACCCCGTCAGGCCTCAGGCGGTGGGACCTCGGTCGCGGACGGCCCGGGCGCCCTGGGCACGGGCCATCGGGCAGCGCGGGCATGGGCGGGCCTTGCATCCAGCATGTCTTCGAGAGGGGGCACGCCGATGGCCTCGCGGTCGCCCAGCCTCCACTTCCACACCAGGATCTCTTGGAGCGACATCCTGGTATGGCCGTTCAGCTTGACTTTGAGCTGTGTCCGGCCGAGGTCCAGCCAGTCGGCCAGCTGGTCGATGGTGGCCCCGTCGGCCCTCAGCCGGGAGCGCACTAACCAGCACACGTGGTGTCAAACCGAAGGTGATGACATCACGAGCACCCGCTGGTTGTCCCGCACGAGGGGCAGGCAAAGCAACTGCCCGCTCTCTGCATCTGCACCCCACATTGATAACAATACGGAGCGTCGCTCGTTGCAGGCTTCTTGGCCGTCTTCCCGGTCCGGGCAGCTGAGGCGGTCTTGACGGGAGCACGGTCGGCGGGGGCCGGGAATGGCGTCGACGCCCCTGGCTCTCGGCCTTCTCGCAACTCCAGCTCCTCGAGGCGGGCATGCATGGGCTGGTCGATGATGACCGCCTCTTCAACCCCGGGCAGCGTGGGCTGCATGCGCTCGCTGACCGTCAGGATGCCCAGGTCCATGCGCTCGGCCGGGCCCATGTACTCGACAGCCAGCCGGCGGAAGATGTAGTCAACCAGCGACGCCGCGAAGCGCAGATCGGGGTCGTCGGTCATGCCGGCGGGCTCGAAACGCATGTTGGTGAAATGGCGGACGAAGGTGGCCAGCGGTACCCCGTGCTGCAGACCCAGGCTCACCGATATGGCAAAGGCGTCCATGATGCCGGCCAGAGTGGAACCTTGCTTGGACACCTTCATGAAGACCTCGCCCGGCCGGCCATCTTCGAGCTCCCCCACCGTCACATAGCCCTCGCAATCCGCCACCCGGAAGGAGAAGGTGCAGAGNNGCCACCCGGAAGGAGAAGGTGAGCGACTTGCGTTTGCGCGGCATGTGCTCACGCACCGGCTTCTTCACGACCACCGTCTGAAGCTTCAACGCCCTTTCGAGCTCGGCCACCTTGATGGCCAGTTCGGCGTCGTGAGCTTCGGGGCCAGACTGAGCCGGAGCCGCCCTCTTGGTCGTCGCCAGGGGCTGGGCCACCTTGCAGTTGTCACGGTAGATGGCCACCGCCTTGATGCCCATCTGCCAGGCCTCTATGTGCAACTGCTCGACGTCCTCGACCGTAGCTTCCTCGGGCATATTGACCGTCTTGGAGATGGCGCC